>CAYTWC010000130.1:0-1792 GCA_964441975.1 uncultured Acidimicrobiaceae bacterium
CGATCATCTCCCTCCTGACGCGACTGTCCGCAAGCTCCGCCAGGATGTTTGCTCGGGGAGTCCAATCGCTCGCATCGATGGATCCGCAGATCGGAATCGACGCCGAGGACGACGACGAGGAGACGGACAACCTCACCGCCGACCTCTATCGGGCGGTCACGGAGCGTCAGGACGACCTCGGGCTTGAGACCGCCGTCGCTCTCTTCCGGATGGGTCGATTCTTCGAACGAATCGCCGACCACGGGGTCAATATCGCCGAGAACGTCACCTTCGTCGTCACAGCGAAGTTCCCGGGCGAGACCTGACCTCAGCGGTCGTCGGGACCAATCATCGTCCCGTCATTCGACCACACGAGCACCGGCGGGACTTCGCGTCCGTCGAAGAGGTCGCGTGCATCCAAGGACTCGCTCAGTGTGACAGTCACGGGGAACCATGGATTGCTCGGGCAGCTCGCATCTCCCTCGATCGGTTCGACTAGAACATGGATCGTCACCGTGTCCTGCTCGACGATGGCCACCGGCACCACCTCTCGGTCCGTCGGAGGCAGGCCGCTTGCACATTCGCGTTCTCGGATCAGGATGCCGAAACCGTCCGAAAGCGGATCGAACGCCTGATCCGGGTCGAGGACCCAGTCCGCAGTACCCCATCCGGAGGCTTCCACCTCGACGTTGCATCCACCCCACCCTGTCGGTTCCCACGTGCCGTCGCGGTTTTCGAACGTGGCGTAGGCATAGCCGGGTTGCTCGACATCGGCGGTCGGGGTTCCGAAGAGGACGAAGCGGTCGTTCCCGTCGTCGTCGGCAATCACCCAATCGAACTCGTCGAAGAAGTCGCCTTCGAGCCCCAGGGCATCGGTGGCGGCGAGGGCCTGCGCAGCCTCAGGCGTGAGCGCGGTGTCCGGGAATTCTGGGGTCGCATCCTCACCGAGGAGTACCGCGCCACATGACGCGCGCAACGAGGCCGGCTCGGGTTCCGACGGTGATTGGAACGGCGGTCCTGCTGCGATCGCGTCGGCCGGATAGAGGTCACGACAGGATTGCAAGGCGGCGAGCCACAGGGCATTCGCTCCTTCTTCAGCAGTCGGGTCACCGATCGAAGGATCGCGAGCCGACACCCCCATCGTGAGGTCCTTGTCGACGAAGTGCGCCCCGAGACGTAGAGCCACCTCGGCATCCCACACTCCTTCCGAGCATGCCTCGTCATAGCGAGCGCGCCAGATCGTTTCGTCGGTCTGGACGAGTCCCAGTCCGTCGACCCATATCTGGATCCCGAGGGATTCGTCCTCGGTCAGGACCGACTGAGCCGTGGTCGTGGTGGTGTCAGCTGCGACAGGTACGGGACCGCGGGATGTGAACATCGCGACGACTCCGACCACGACGACCGCGAGGACGAACGCGCCCACGGCGACGATCGGTCCGGTCCGACGCCCAGGCGACTCCGGTTCAGATGTCACCTTGGATGTGGCGAGGTCTTCCCACGATGGACCTTCCGTCGTCTCGGCAACGATCCGGTCGAACCCGTCCTTGAACCGATCATCCATCGAGGTCCTCCTTCAGCTTCGTCCTTGCGAGGTGGAGATAGCGCCGCACCGTTGCGGGCCGACAACCCATCAGCTGTGCGGCCTCTTTCGGCGTGTATTCCTCGTAGAAGACGAGGTAGGCGGCCGAACGTTGGCGAACCGGGAGCCGCTCGATCGCGTCGACGACGTCCGACACGCCGACACGGTCATGTGGCCCGGTGTCATGCGACGCAACGATCTCGGGGACACCGACGGAGTGGGTCGCTCGTCGTG
>CAYTWC010000130.1:1802-4655 GCA_964441975.1 uncultured Acidimicrobiaceae bacterium
CATCCCGTACGGGTTGAGGATCGACCGCATCAGGTAGGGCTTCGGCTCACGCAGTGCGCCGAGCCCGCCCGGCTTCGCGAGTATTCGTGTGACAACCGTCGATACGACGTCGTCCGCCGCGTCGGATCCTGCGAGCGCGGTGGCATAGCGCATCAAATCCCTCCGAACAGATTCGTATATCTCGGATTCGTCCATCTGCCCCATACACACCTGACGTGACCACCGCGTTGCACGGAACCTACAGAACTTGTGATTTCGCCGACCCGTCGGGTCCGGCTCGGTCGGCGGAACCGAGGAATCTATCATCGGTGCAACGCGGAGAGCCGGGAGGATCCAGATGTATGACGTTGCCCTGAGCGTCGCGGCATGCATCCGGGCCGACACGGACGTCCACGTCGCGTGGCTCGCTTCGGACGATCGCGTCGATGGAACCCAAGCCGTTGCCTTGACGCCAGGAGGCGGGCACATCGGCAGCTTCCTGAAGGGAGCGCTGGACGACGCCATCAAGGAAGCCGCCAACCGCGTCGGCGCGAGCGGCGGGATCGTCCCGATGGAACTCGGACCCGCCGAGGCACTCATCAGCGGCCTCGCCCAGGGCACACCGCTCGAGATCGCAATCGTTCCCGGGAAGGCCATACCGTCCGACATCTGGGACGACCTCATGGAACGCAGGCCCGTTGCGTTTGCCATCGGGCTCGAGGACCGCCGGTTCACGGACGTCACGAGACTCGATCCCGCAGACGAGGCCACCACCGACGATTCTCGTGTCGTGTGCCGGTATCAACCGGTTCCGAGAGTCGTGATCGTGGGAGACGGACCGATCGCTGAGGCGCTTGCAACAGGATTCGAACTCGTCGGGTGGCAGACGGGTTTCGCCGACTCCGCAACCGCTGAGGGTGCCACGGCCACCTTGTCCGCCATGGACGGGGTCGTGGTCATGGGGCACGACGTCGAGTCGGCTGGTCGAGCGCTTCAGGCCGCGGTACGGTCGAATGCCGGATACATCGGATCGATCGGATCGGAGTCGATGCAGGGGCTTCGTCGCGACTGGCTTGCCTATCGTGGTATCGAATGGGACCGACGGATCCACGGACCCGCCGGGCTGCCGATCGGCGCCGATACCCCAGGGGAGATTGCGATATCGATCGTCGCAGAAGCGGTCGCAGCCTCGCGACTCGAGCACCTGTAGGCCCTGCGGGTTTGATTGCGTATACTTGCTGTGACGAAGGAGGTTCTTTGATGGACCGCACTGCAGACATTGACGGCACCGACAGGATGTGGTCGACACCCGGCGATGACCAGCTACTCCTTGATGCCGATTGCAGCCCCACGAAGACCTGCAAGAACATGGTCGGCGTCTCGTTCGACGGGTTCGCCGAGCCGGGAACAGACCTCACCGAGGCATGGAAGGCCACCCTCGAACGCGAAGGCAAGCTGAAGGAGGGTTCGGGGAGCGTGCACGACCTCGTGTTCCGCAGCTCCGGATCCTGACGACGGGAGCGACCGCCGGATGAGCAGCCAGGCACCGGCGGACGTCACGACGCTTCAACAAGACCTCCAGGCGGTTGGATATCTCGCAGATCGCGGCTTGGCGACGGCCGCCTATCTGGCAATGACCCTCGGTCGCCCCCTGCTCCTCGAGGGGGAAGTCGGCACCGGCAAGACGGAGTTGGCCAAGACGCTCGCAGCGATGACGTCGCGGCGGCTGATCCGCCTGCAGTGCTACGAAGGTATCGACACGAGCCAGGCCTTGTACGAGTGGGACTACGCCAGGCAGATGCTGCGAATACGGGCGCTGTCCGCACACGACCTCGCAGACGAGGACTCCGTCGACGATCTCTTCGGCGAGCGGTTCCTCATCGAACGACCGCTGCTCGACGCCGTGCGGGCCGGCGACGAATGCGTGCTCCTCATCGATGAAATCGACCGAGCCGACGATGAGTTCGAGGCGTTCCTTCTCGAGCTCCTCTCCGACTTCCAGGTCACGATTCCGGAGCTCGGCACCATCTCGGCGACCACACGTCCCCTGGTCGTCCTGACTTCGAACCGGACGCGAGAACTCCACGACGCGTTGAAGCGCCGCTGCCTCTACCACTGGATCGACTACCCGACTGCCGAACGCGAGGTCGAGATCGTCCGGACCCGGATTCCCGATGTCACGGAGGCCCTCGCCGAGAAGGCGGTTCACGCCGTGCATCGACTCCGCGACCTCGACCTTGCCAAGCCGCCGGGTGTGGCCGAGACACTCGACTGGGTCGATGCACTCCGTGCCGTGGGGGCAAACACCCTCGATTCACAGATCGTGACCGATACGCTCGGCTCGGTGGTCAAGGACCGCGACGACCTGGACGTCGTACAGCGTCGGTTGGAAGAGATCGCCGGTGTCGAATGACGCTGCCACGCTGACGCCACTCGTTGGATTCTGCGCGGCTCTGCGCGATGCCGGTCTCACCGTCGGTACCGACGACGCTCTTGCATTCACCGAGGCGGTTGCGTCGCTTGATCCCGGTCGGTTGGAGGACACCTATTGGGCAGGACGGGCGACGTTGACGCACCGGCTCAGCGACATCCCGGTATACAACGAGTGCTTCACACAGTTCTTCCTCGGCGGACACAAACCGCCTGAGCAGGACAAAATCCGACGCAGGAATCCGACCGCCGAGTCGGATGCGGTCTTCACGGTCCCGTCGGGAGAACGACCGTCAGGAAGCGGCGAGGAGCACCAGGCCACCCTCGGCCTGCTGGCGTCGGCTGTCATCGTCGACCACACCAAGGACTTCGCAGACTGCACCGACGACGAACTCTCTGCAATCCGCAGGATCATGGCGGCAATGCGCCTCGCTCCGCCCAAGC
>CAYTWC010000130.1:4665-6154 GCA_964441975.1 uncultured Acidimicrobiaceae bacterium
CGCTTTCCGAAGGGTCCGGAACTCGACATGCGACAGATCGCGCGCGAGTCGATGCGAAACCATGGCGAACCGGTGCGGTTGTCGCGGCGCAGGCGCAAGGACAAGCCTCGTCGCCTCGTTCTCCTGCTCGACGTCTCCGGGTCGATGGCCGACTACTCACGAAACCTGCTCCAGTTCGCCCATTCGGTACGGCGCGGTGGGCGGAGCGTGGAGGTGTTCTGTTTCGGAACAAGTCTCACCCGTATCACGGCGACGATCCGCCACCGGGACCCCGACGAGGCGCTCCGTCGTGCAGGCGAAGAGGTAGTCGACTGGGCAGGAGGCACCCAGATCGGAGCGTCCCTCAACGACTTCGTCCGTCGCTACGGCCGCCGCGGAATCGCTCGCGGGGCGATCGTCGTGATCTGTTCCGACGGGCTTGATCGGGGCGATCCGGCTCTGCTCGACTCCGCCCTCGAGAGGCTCGGACGTCTCGCATATCGGATCGTGTGGATGAACCCGATGAAAGGCGAGGACGATGCCGAGTACGTCGCAGCCAGCCTCGGCATGTCGGTTGCACTCCCACACATCGACCTCGTATGGTCGGGCCACAGCCTCGAGAGCCTGATGGGTTTCGTCGATGCGGTGCCAGGAATCAGATAGCAGGAGTGTCGCGATGCGGTGGAGCATCTCGTTGAGAGCAGACGGTGATCGACCGGTCGAACGCGAGGAAATCGTGAATCTCGCGGACGCTGTTGCATCGATGGAGGGGATCGCGAGCGGCATCGGGTCACCGAGCTACTCGGCCCAGATCGTCGTCGAAGCGCCGGATTCGGACACGGCTGTCGATCGTGCCATCGAGAAGTTCACCGAAGCCGCGTCGATCGCCGGGTTGCCGCCATGGCCCGTCACATGGGCAGAGTCCGTCAGCGAGGAAAGCGAACTCGAGGACCTCGCATGATCCGCCTCGGGTCACTCGGCGGCTACCCGTTCGAGGGCCCCCGTGTGCTGGGTGGGTTTCAGCCTCCGTCCGACCCAGGCATCTTCGCCGTCTTTGCACGACCCGACGTCGACAGACAGCAGTTCGAGGTCATCTTCCTCGGCCACGCCGACGACCTGTCCGGCGTCGGACTCCCTTTCGAGCACACGGCATCCGACCGCTGGATCGAGCGAGCCGAGGGCAAGTGGAACCTGTGGATCGGCACGTACATCATCCCCGGCGGTCTCCGATCCCACAGGGAGCGGATCACCGAAGAACTGATCGCCGTGTACCACCCGAGCTGCAACACCGACCAGTTCGATCGTGCATGGAAGGATGAATGGATCGGTTCGTACTCGGCGCCGACCACGAAACCGTTGACAACGGATCGGCGCCCACCGAACGTCGACCGCCCGTAGCGACCCCACCCGGCTCGGGCGACACGAGAAAACGCGTCCCACCTTCAGGGGGGACGGCAGTGGAGCGCCAGCGACGATGCAGGGGGCGTGAGAGCCCGCAACCAGTATGTCG
>CAYTWC010000131.1:0-6109 GCA_964441975.1 uncultured Acidimicrobiaceae bacterium
ATCGTCCTCGCAGCAACGGCTATCACGACCGGTGCGGGCCACTACAGCGCCGGTTCCCACTCTGCCTCGGTCGCAGGTGAACATCTCCTGAACGTCCTCTCGGAGATGGAACTGGAGATCGCCGTGTGGCGTTCTCATTCGTGATGCAGGGCCGACGACAACTCATTCTGATCGCTTCGACGGTGGCGATCGCGCTCCTCGTCGCAGCGTGCACACCGTCGTCAGGCGACACGACCACCACCTCCACGACCGAAGCCACCGAGTCCGTCGCGGGCACGATCGAGGCACCGGAGTTCCCCGAGGGTCTCGACTGGATCAATACGTCCGAGCCCATCGAGCTCAACGATCTGCGGGGCAAAGTCGTACTCCTCGACTTCTGGACATACGGTTGTATCAACTGCATCCACGTGATCCCCGACCTTGAGCGACTCGAAGCGGAGTTCGCTGATGAGTTGGTGGTGATCGGGGTCCACTCCGCAAAATTCACGAACGAAGGACAGACCGACAGCCTCATCGACATCGTGCAGCGCTACGACATCAAGCATCCGGTGGTCAACGACAAGGATTTCACCATCTGGCGGACCTGGGGAGTCAACGCCTGGCCGACCGCCGCATTGATCGATCCCGCAGGGAAGGCGGTGGGCATTCGACCCGGCGAAGGTGTGTACGACGCCATGCAGCCGATCATCGCTGCCCTCATCGCTGAGTTCGACGAGGCCGATGCGGTCAACCGTGATCCTCTCGAACATGCACTGGAGGCGGCAACGGCTCCGGCGCGACCGCTCCGATACCCCGGCAAGGTGCTCGCTGTCGATGGGAGACTCTGGATCGCCGATACCGGTCACCACCGCATCCTCGAGGTCGACCCGAGGACGGGAGATGTCATCGCGGCGTGGGGCAACGGCCAGCGAGGCTTCGACGACGGAACATCGACCGACGCGACGTTCGACGCGCCCCAAGGGATCACGTTCAACGCCGACGCCAACGCCCTCTACGTCGCTGACGTCGGGAACCACGCGGTCAGGACGATCGACCTCGGCACGGGCGATGTGTCGACCCTTGTCGGGAACGGAGAGCTCGGTTGGCCCCCGGTCGGTGGTGCGATCGGCGAGACGCGCCTCAACTCACCATGGGACGTCCTGTATTCGGATGGGTTCGTGTACATCGCCAATGCCGGGACTCACCAGATCTGGGCGATAGATCTCGCCAGGGAACGGGTCGCTCCCCTCATCGGGTCGGCCATCGAGGGGACGACGAACGGGCCTTTCGAGACCGCGACACTCGCGCAACCGAGCGGCCTCGCTCTGTCCGATTCGGGCGATCTGTACTTTGCGGACTCGGAATCGAGCGCCATACGCGTGGGTCATCTCGTCGAGGGTTCGACAGGGCTCGTTGTGGGTGGTGATGCGTCGCTCTTCGAGTTCGGGGACATCGACGGTGTGGGGAACGAGGCTCGGCTCCAGCACCCGCTGGGTGTCGCCTTAGACGGGCCAACGATCTACGTGGCCGACACGTACAACTCGAAGATCAAGAGGATCGATATCGAGACAGGCGCGGTCAGCTCGTGGCTCGGTGACGAGCCGGGATGGGACGACGGATCCACACCGCGGTTCAACGAACCGGGAGGAATCTCCTTCGACGATGGGGTCCTGTACGTCGCCGATACCAACAACCACGCGGTTCGCGTGGTCGACACGGGCACCGGCGAGACGACGACACTCGTCCTCAAAGGCGTCGAGCAGTTCGACTCACCGGCCGCGTTCGCCGGCGACGTCACGACACTGTCCCCCACCACCGTCTCGTCAGGACAGGGCTCGGTCGTGCTCGACTACGTCCTTCCCGACGGCTACAAGGTCAACGAACAAGCACCTTCATCCGTCGAGATCACAGCCGGCGGGGGTGTCCTCTCGCTTGGACCGTCTCCAACGGCTGACATCACAGGCACCGACCTGCCCGCGACCATCCCGGCGGTCTGGACCATCGGCGAAGAAGCCGTGACCGTCGACGTCACCGTTGTGTACTGCCGTGAGGATGCAGAGAGCCTCTGCTTCATCGATCGGATGCGCTACGAGATCCCGATCACGGTCGAAGCATCCGGCACCGATACCGACATCCATCTCGGCAGGGTGATCGAGGCAGCGCCCTGAACCGATTTTCGGTGCGTCACGACGTGTGTTCGACCGTTTCGTCGGCGCCCATCGACGACGTGACGCCGTTGGCGGGCACATGCACAACGGGACGTGGGCGCGTCTCGGGAGCCGGGGCCGGTTCAGCCACCTCTTCGAGCATCACGAGTTCCACGCCACCGACGATGTCGGACACGAGGTTGTACAGGACGGCGAGCAGCGTAAGCATGGCGGTTGCACCCACGACCCAGATGATCGCCGACATCAGCACGACGCGGAAGTAGAGATCGCCGTCTGGTGTGAACGCGATGGTCAGTCTTCCGAGCGTATCGGCGACGTCCACAGGGATCCCGCGTTGGACCGCAATCGACCAGGCGATCCAGATTCCCAGCGTTGCGGACAGGCCGATCACGAGGTTGATGACGAACGATGCCTTCAGCACCGTCCATGGATCGATCTTGCGTACGATTCGTCGCACTCGACGTACCGTCATGGCGACTCCTTTCGCGTGCGCAGCTTACCTACCGAGCGTCTGTGCACCGTGTCATAGAGACGTTCACGAGCGCCCAAGAGTTCCCGTTACTGGTCGTCCGGGTGCTCGGATTTGGCTACCGCAAGTGCCGAAAGTGACGCTCCTACGGCGAGATTCATCACCTTCACGCCGGTTGTGTCACGGCCTTGACGAGAGATCGACTTCGCTGCCTGACGGATGACGATGCCGTCCGATGACGTGACAACGACCTCGTCGGTGTCACGCACACCACGTGCGGCAGCGATCAAGCCTCGGGTCTTCGTCAGCTTCATGGCCTTCACTCCGGAGCCACCACGTTTCTGGATCCTGAAGTTCTCCATCTTCGTACGCTTGCCGTATCCGCCCGTTGTGAGCAGCAGGACATCCTCTGCCTCGTCCTCGACCGCGGCGGCCACGACACGGTCATCGTCGTTCTTGAGGCGGATGCCGATGACACCCTGGGAGGCTCTCCCGGTCGGTCGGACATCCTCTTCGTCGAAGCGGATTCCCTGACCGTTGGCCGTGAACATCATGAGATCGGATTCGCCGTTGGTCTGTCGCACCGCGACAACCTCGTCGCCTTCCTTGAGGTTGATGGCGACCAGAACCTGATTGCGGCTGTCGTAATCCGAGAATTTGGACTTCTTGACCATGCCGGACTTCGTGAACATCACCAGATAGCGATTGGTCTCGTAATCGCGGGTGTCGATGATCGCCTCGACATGCTCGTCGGGTTCAAGCGGGATCACCGATTGGATCATGTTGCCGCGCGCTGTCCTGTCCTTCCGAGGGAGTTCGTGAGCCCGCACCCGATAGACCTTGCCGCGGTTCGTGAAGAACAAGAGGTAGGCATGGGCCGACGTGTAGAGCAGATGCTCGATGACGTCCTCGTCCTTGAGCTTCGAACCCTGGACGCCTCGACCACCGCGTGCCTGGGTGCGGTAGGCCTTTGAGAGAACCGATTTCACGTAGCCCGCGGCCGTCACGCTCACCACGAGCTCCTCGTCGGCGATCAGATCCTCAAGCGACATGTCCCCCATGTCGGGCACGATCTGGCTCCGGCGGTCGTCCGCGAACTTGTCCCTGACCTCGGTCAGTTCCTCTGCGATGACGGCTCTTCTGAGCGCCTCGTCGGCGAGCAGGCCCTTGAGGTACTCGATCGTCGCTTCCAGTTCGGCGAGTTCTTCCCTGAGTTTGTCCGTCTCGAGGGCCGTCAGGCGACGCAGCGGCATGTCGAGGATGTGATTCGCCTGGATCTCGGACAGTTCGAACCGCTCCATGAGGGCGGTCCTGGCGGTATCGACGTCGGCCGATGACCGGATGATCTGGACGACCTCGTCGATGTTGTCGAGTGCGATGAGTAGACCACGCAGGATGTGGGCGCGCGCTTCGGCCTTCTCGAGTCGGAACTGTGAGCGTCGTTCGATGACTTCGAGCTGATGGTCCACGTAGAGGTGCACCAGCTGGGCGAGGTTCAGCGTCTTGGGGACACCATCCACGAGAGCAACGTTGTTGATGGAGAACGTGTCCTCGAGTTGGCTGTGCTTGAGCACGAGGTTGAGGACGACCTGGGGACGAGCATCCTTCTTCAGTTCGATGACAAGCCTGGTCCCGTGGCGGTCGGATTCGTCGCGCAGGTCTGCGATTCCCTCGATCGTCTTGTTCCTGACCGCGTCGGCGATCTTCTCCATGATCCGGTCACGTGAGACCTGATACGGGATCTCGTTGACCACGATGGCGGTCCGGTTCTTGCGGACCTCGACGATGTCGGTGACGGCGCGCATCTTGATCGATCCACGACCCGTCATCAGCGCCTCGTTGATCCCCTTCGTCCCAACGATGTAGGCACCCGTCGGGAAGTCGGGACCCTTGACGAACTGCATGAGGTCTTCGACGGTCGCATCCGGATTGTCGAGGGCATGGAGGACCGCGTCACAGACCTCACCGAGGTTGTGCGGCGCCATGTTCGTCGCCATGCCGACGGCGATTCCCGTGGAACCGTTGACCAAGAGGTTGGGGAATCTCGAGGGGAGCACCTCGGGTTCCTCGCGTTCACCGGAGTAGTTGTCCTTGAAATCGACGGTGTTCTCGTCGATGCCGTCGAGCATATGGGCCGACAGGCGCGCAAGGCGAGCCTCGACATATCGCATGGCGGCAGGCGGGTCATCGACGGTTCCGAAGTTTCCCTGTGGATCGATGAGCGGATTGCGAAGCGCAAAGTCCTGTCCGAGTCGAACCATCGAGTCATAGACGGCCTCGGGAGCGTGCGGATGGAACCAACCGACGACGTCACCGACGACACGGGACGCCTTGCGATACGGTGTCCCCGGTCGGATCCCGCTGTCCCACATCGAGTACAGGACCCGACGGTGAACCGGCTTGAGGCCGTCACGGACGTCGGGAAGAGCCCTCGACACGATGACCGACATCGCGTATTCGAGGAACGAGTCCTGCATCTCTCGCTCGATGTCGATCGAGGTGTAGTTCTCCTGCTGTGTTTCGTCTGTCATGCTGAATAACCCCTAAGCGTCCAGGAATCGGACGTCTTTTGCGTTCTGCTGGATGAAGACCCTCCTGGCCTCGACGTCGCTGCCCATGAGCGTCGAGAAGGTCTCCTCTGCCGAGAACTGCTCATCGAGCTCGACTTGGAGGAGCGTTCGCTGACCGATGTCCATCGTCGTGTCAGCCAGTTCGCCTGCGTTCATCTCACCGAGACCCTTGAACCGCTGGATGTTGATCTTCTTGTTCGCATTTGCTGCCTTGAACGCCTCGAGATCATCGTCGTTCTGGATCCAGGTGGTCTTGGTCCCGATCTTCGCCGAATACAGGGGCGGCTGTGCGATGTAGACGTAGCCGTGCTCGATGACCTGTGGCATGTGGCGGAAGAAGAACGTGAGCAGCAGTGTGCGGATGTGTGCTCCATCCACGTCGGCATCGGTGAGGATGATGATCTTCTTGTACCTGGCCTTGGTGATGTCCATCTCTTCGCCGATCCCTGTCCCGATGGCGGTGATCAGCGATTGGACCTCGGTGTTCTGGAGGACGCGTCCGATGCGGTTCTTCTCGACGTTGATGATCTTGCCGCGGATCGGAAGGATCGCCTGGAACTCGGAGTTGCGTGCCTGCTTGGCCGATCCACCGGCCGAGTCGCCCTCGACGATGAACAGCTCGGACTCGTCAGGGTCCTTGGACGAACAGTCCGACAGCTTCCCCGGGAGTCCTCCCGATTCGAGAAGGCTCTTGCGTCGCGTGAGGTCTCGGGCCTGACGAGCAGCGGCACGTGCCCGAGCTGCCTGTGATGCCTTGTCGGCGATCTTCTTGGCATCGCCTGGATGCCTCTCAAGCCAGTCAGGAAGCGCCTGGTTCATGGCTCGCTGGACGAAACCCTTGATCTCCGTGTTGCCGAGCTTCGTCTTCGTCTGACCCTCGAACTGGGGTTGACGGACCTTCGCCGAGATGATGGCGGTGAGAC
>CAYTWC010000132.1:0-3873 GCA_964441975.1 uncultured Acidimicrobiaceae bacterium
CCCATCTCGTACGACCTGCGCGGGAGCGGTGGGTCGACCGGTCCCGAGTCGGTTGACGCGTACTCGCTCGTTCATCAGGTCGGCGACGTGATCGGGATCCTCGACCGCCTCGGACTCGAGCAGGCGGTTCTGGTCGGCCATGACTGGGGGAGCATCATCACCTATGCGACGGCCCTCCGCCATCCCGACCGGGTTTCGCACGTCGTGAGCCTGAACGTGCCCTACCTCGGACTCGTATCGGGCTTTCCTCCGACGGCAGTCATTGCGGACAAGCTCTCCGAGCGTCTCGGATACGTGCTCGGATTCATCGACAAGGATGCATCCGAGGCTGCATTCGATCGCAATCCCACGACATGGCTGACCGGTGTGTACCGCACCGTTGCCGGGGATCCGGGATTCCTGACGGAAACCGAGCTGGCGATGTTCGTCGACACCCACACGGATAGCGGACTCACCGGTCAGTTCAACCTGTATCGGAACATCGACCGGAATCTCGCGGACTTTGCCGATCTGGACGGTTCTGTGATTCCTCAACCGACGCTCATGGTGACGGTCGATCTCGATCCCATCCTTCCGCCTGCGATGGCGGAACCCATGCATGGACTCGTGCCCGACCTCGAAGTCAGACACATCGCAGGGTCGGGCCATTGGACGCAGCAGGAGAAGCCGGCCGAGCTCAATGATGTCCTCGTCGAGTGGCTCGATCGTCGGGTCCCCTGACCTTGTACGCTGAGCGCATGGATGAAGAACGCATTGGATTGTTCATTGACTACGAGAACCTCGCGATCGGCGCACGGGAGGACCTGAAAGCCGTCTTCGATTTCGGTCCCATCGCCGATGCGCTAGCGGAACGCGGTCGGGTCGTCGTTCGCCGGGCGTACGCCGATTGGTCACGATTCGAAGACGACCGGCGAATGCTCACCGATAACCACGTCGAACTGATCGAGATCCCGCAATGCCGCGGGATGGTCCGCAAGAACGCCGCTGACATCAAGATGGCGGTCGATGCGATCGAACTCGCCTTCGAACGCGATTATGTGACCACGTTCGTGATCTGTACCGGCGATTCCGACTTCAGCCCGCTTGTGCACAAGCTCCGCGAGCTGAACAAGCAGGTCATCGGTGTCGGACTCAAGGCCTCGACCTCGAAGCTGCTCCCGCCCGCATGTGATGAGTTCCTGTTCTATGAGAACCTCGACGGAGTCGAACTACCGCAGGCACGCGTAATCCGCCGCGGTAAGGACGATGCGCCGGCGGATTCGAACGACCTTCCCGGGCTCGATCGATTGGTCACGAGAACCCTGTCCGGTTTGTTGCGCAGCGAGGGCAACTCGGTGAGGGCGTCACTGCTCAAGAGAGCACTGTTGCGCAAGGACTCCACGTTCTCGGAAGGGGATTATGGCTTTCGGACGTTCACCGAGGCGATGCGGAACCTCGCCGACCGCGGCGTCATCGCCCTCGACTCCAACGTGAGCGACGGCGACCCGAAGGTCTCGTTTCCTGAGGTCGGGCGCGGTGAGGACAAGGCTTTCGACCTCCTTGTCGCAACGGTCGCCAACCTCGCCGACAGCGAACCCGCACCACTGTCGGGTCTCAAGGACGAGATGCGAAAGGCAGACCCCGCCTTCTCGGAGAAGCGGTACGGCTATTCAGGGTTCCTCCAGTTCGTGAAAGCCGCCAAGGCCCAGGGCGTCGTTGCGATGGATTTCGACGAGGAATCCGGAGCGTATGCGGTGTCCGTGCAGGAGTAGATCGGTTCCGTCGCCGTTTGGGTGGCGTATCCGTCCCAAGTGAATTACAATATTGTCATTCACTGCGGAGGCGGAGATGGCAGTAGCAGTCCAAGAAGCGGCCACGAGTGTCGACATGGTCACCGAGGCGGCACTCGACATGTACCGGGCACACCTCGACGAAGCGAATGAGATGGCTCTTGCAGAGTTCATCGATGCACCGAAAGTGGTCGGATCCATGCGTGCCGTCGTTGCACCGGGTGACCGGGCTGTGGAGGTGGTACTCGACGCAGACTCGCCCGCCGACGACCTCACAGAGGTCGCCTGGGTGCTCAACGATCGGTCATGGAGCTTGAACGTCCTCGTCGAACTCAGTCGTCTCGGTGATGCCCACACAGCTCTTCGCGGCACCCCAGCGACCCTTCAGGGATGGTGGGTCGCAGACGATGCAGTTCATTTTGCAGGGTACGAACGCCCGTAGGACCGCCTCGGTGCGGCCGAAACGATAGGCTTTCGGGATGCCTGCGCCGCTGTATACCCAAACGATCATCGCCTTTGTGTGGGATTTCGACCGAACGCTGATCCCCACGAACATGCAGGATCCGATCTTCGACGAATACGACGTCGATCCCGCAGAGTTCTGGATGGAGGTCGACGGTCTGACGGAGTTCTATGCGAGAAATGGCACCGTCATCCAGAAGGACCTCGCGTATCTGACGCATATGCTCACGTATGTCCGTGAGGGCATATTCGATGGTCTCACCAACGCAAAGCTCAAGAAGCTCGGTGCCAAACTCGAACCGGTCCCTGGGATGCCGGACTTCATGACGGCGGCGCGAGATCGAGTAGCCGAGATCCCCGAATTCGTCGACGAGGGAATCACCGTCGAGCACTACATCGTTTCGACGGGCATTCGACCGATGATCGAAGGTTCCGTCTTCGCCGACAAGGTGGACGGCATCTGGGCGAACACATTCATCGAGGAACCGGCTTCCCCCGGCTACCTCGAACGCCTCCATGTGGCAGCGGAGTCCTCTCCCATCACCCACCTCGGGTACACGGTCGAGAACACGTCCAAGACCCGTGCGGTGTTCGAGATCAACAAGGGGATCAACCGGAACCCTGAGATCGATGTCAACTCGCGAATGTCAGAGGATCAGCGGCGGGTGCCGATGAAGAACATGATCTACATCGCCGACGGACCTTCGGATGTCCCGGTGTTCTCGATCCTCAATTCAGCGGGTGGGCGGACGCTCGGTGTGTACACGGTCGAACCGCGGAACAACCACTCGAAGGTCAAGAGCCTGCAGGAACAGGGCAGAATCCAAGGAATGGCCGAGGCCGACTACCGCCCGGGTAAGCCGGCGTATCTGTGGTTGATGGACACCCTCGAGCAGATCGGATTCGAAATCGTCGAGTCCCGCCGACAAGCCTTCTCCTCGATCCCGAACCCACCCGGCCACTGACTGCGACCTCAGGTTGGATTCGCACCGGTTTCGCGTTGTGTCCGCGTACCCAGGGTTCGCGGACACATATATGTCGTCACCAGCCCACGGTTTGCGGGGGTATCGACTGTCGAGCCGCAAAGCGTCATTGTGTACAGATGGATCCGGAGCGATCAGTCATGGAACTTGCGTCCGTACAAGGCGGCATCGTGACCCGTCAGCAAGCGCTTGGGGTTGGTATGACACCAGGTCAGATCAGTCTTCGTGTCCGGCGTGGCCGCTGGCGGGTTCATCATCGAGGCGTCTACGAGTTGTTCGGCGCGTCCTCGGGGGAGGAGGCTCTCCGTGGCGCAGTCGCTGCTCTGCCCGGAGGAGTGGCCGGGCTCAACTCGGCAGCGCGGATACTCGGGTTCAGGCATCCTCCGGAAGGACCCGAGACGGTACTGGTGCACACCCGAACGACGCACTCGTTCCCGGACGTCCGAGTGGTTCGATGCCATGACCTACGACCGGAGCACATAGTCGAGATCGACGGGTTGCGAGTCACGACTGCACCGAGGACGGTGGTCGACCTAGCGCCTCGGGTGTCCTTCGTGGAGCTATGCCGACTCGTCGATTCGGTCGTGTCGGACTTCCCCGTGACCGTCGACGAGATCGCGGCTGTGCTGGAACAAGTCGCTCGCCGTGGCCGACCCGGC
>CAYTWC010000132.1:3883-6100 GCA_964441975.1 uncultured Acidimicrobiaceae bacterium
CGTGGTGACCCAGGTCAGCGAAGTGCGCTTGAGTCGCACGGATTGGCCCTGCTCCGCAACGCCGGGTTCACCGGCTTCCGCGTCGAACATCCGATGCCATGGGACCCGCGACGGCGCTTCGACGTTGCATTCCCATCGGCGAAGTTGGCGATCGAATGGGACGGGCGGTTTTGGCACGAGTCCGCGGCGGCGTTCCAGACAGACCGGGAACGAGACCGAACCGCTCTTGCTCACGGTTGGCGCGTGGTCCGCTTCACGTGGGAGGAAGTCATCAACTCGACTGACACAGTGATCGACGCGATTCGACGGATGGGCGTGTAGCTCATTCTGTGGGCTGGGCGCTACATATATGTGTCCGCGAACCCTGGGTACGCGAATACACGTCGCCTCACGAGTAGTCGTAGAAGCCTTTGCCGGTTTTGCGTCCGAGGTGTCCGGCTTCGACCATGCGGCGCAGGAGGGGCGGGGCGGCGTACCTCGGATCCTGATACTCGGCCATGAAGGAATCGGCCACCGCAAGCATCGTGTCGTTGCCGATCAGGTCACAGAGTGTGAGTGGACCCATCGGATAGCCGGCACCGTTGACCATCGCAGCGTCGATGTCCTCGCGCGTAGCGAAGCCCTCCTCGTACATCCGGATCGATTCGAAGAGGTAGGGGCACAGCAGCTTGTTGACGATGAACCCGGCGCGGTCCTTTGCCCGCACGACGGTCTTGCCCAACGAATCGGCGGCGAATGCGGCGGCGCGATCGATGATGCGAGGGTCGGTCTGGACCGTCGATACGACCTCGACGAGCGGCATGATCGTCGCGGGATTGAAGAAGTGCATACCGATGACGGATTCGGGTCGAGTCGTGGCAACCGAGATCTGGGTAATCGGTATCGACGAGGTGTTCGAAGCCAGGATCGCATCGCTGCCCTCGACGATCGCGTCGATTCTCGAGAAGAGGTCTGTCTTGACCCCGAGATCCTCGACCACCGCTTCGATCACTATGTCGCGGTCGGCGAAAGCCTCGAGTTCGGTCGTGAACGTCAGTGATTCCAGAGCCGCTGATCGTCCGTCGTCATCCAACTTCCCACGTTCGACTGCCTTGTCGAGGCTCTTGTTGACTCCGGCCCGGGAACGTTCGACGAGATCGTCGCTCACCTCGACGACCACCACATCGATGCCAGCTTTTGCGGCGACTTCGGCGATTCCGCCACCCATCTGCCCCCCACCGACCACACCAAGCTTCATCACGTTCCGGTCTCCTTCCGACTCCACCGAGTCTACGACGAGACCGCGCGGCGTGCTCAAACGTAGGGAGGTGCGGATCGGTCGATGGCGACTGCGACGCTGTCGAAGTCAGCCGACTCGCGATGCGCCGTTGGATTCGAGCATCTTGGAGAGGAAGTCCTTCTGGACGAGACCGGATCCGCGCCAGCGCTGGGTCACGGGGCGGGCACCGCCGACTGCATGGCTCCGTCCGTTGCGGGTCTTCTTCGACTTCTTCGGAGGAGTAGAAGCCAGAAGAACCATCGTCGGGGTCGATCGGACCTTGAACTTGTACTGCGCATCCGGCATCCGAGTGATGTCGGCCTTCACGACATGGGCGGATTCGCCGTACTCGCGTGCGAGCTCGTTCATGATCCCGTCCATGACCTGACACGGAGCGCACCCGTTCTGATAGAAGTCGACAAGAACCGGCTTACCGCTTGCGGCAAGCGATTCGATCTCACCGAGCGAGCTGACTCTCGCGGCTTTTGTCTTCTTGTTGAACATCGGAATCCTTGGATTGTCAGCGGTACAACGCGCTCAGCACCGATGGTATGCCCTGATCGTGTTGATCAGCGGCCGGTCACGGATGTCGGCACGATGCGGATTGCCGTCCGGTATCTGCCCTCGAACCACTCCGGTGTCCAGCCGTAATCGTCGAGGAGCGGACGGTACTTGGTGATGTAGCCGGGGTGATTCGACGCCGTCGGTGCACCGTCATCGACAGCGGCCCTGCCGTTGACAACGACGATGTCAGATCCTCGTGGGTCGCTGTTGAGCGCGAGCGTGACCCGTGGATTGGCCCGAATGTTGGAGGTGCGAACGGACGGGTCGAGGCTGTAGACCAGAATCGAATCGTCCGGTTCGAGGAGGAACCACACCGGTGCCGTCGAAGGCTTTCCGTCGGCGCTGACGGATGTCAGCCATCCGACGTGGTCGTCGGTCAATCGTGTGCGAGCGTG
>CAYTWC010000133.1:0-6038 GCA_964441975.1 uncultured Acidimicrobiaceae bacterium
ACATCGAACGCATGACGAACACCGGCAATGTCCGTGTTCGTCCCCACGAGCCCTTCTTGCGTGACCGTGATCGTATTGACTGCTCCCGTACGCAACGCGCCCTCGGTGTGGTGATCGACCGCGTCGTAGGCATTGCCCTTGTGTGGCATCGTGACATTCACGCCGTCGAGGTCGCCGGATCGCAGCCTTCCGACGATCGACGCGAACGCGTCGGTCGGTGTTTCCAGAAGGACATACACCGCGTCTATCCCGAGCGCAGCATACGCGGCGTTGTGAATGGCGGGTGACCGTGAATGCTCGACGGGATCGCCGACGACTCCGAACTTCATGGCAGTACGCCGGCTTCTCTGGCGTCTTCGATGTTCTGCTGATGTTCCTCGTAGGTGACGGCGAACGCATGCGAACCGTCTTCGCCCGCCAGCACATAGAAGACATAGTCCGTATCAGCCGGTGCGAGAGCGGCGCTCATCGATGCCTCCGACACGGTCCCGATAGGCGTCGGGGGCAAACCGTCAATCCGATATGTGTTGTACGGAGAGTCGATTTGCAGATGCTCCGCGAGAACCCTCCCTGGGTTCTCACCGAGCGCGTAGATCACCGTGGCATCGATCTGGAGCCGCATGTCCATCGCCAGCCGATTGTGGAGAACGCTCGCGATGAGGGGCCGGTCCGCGTCAGTGCCGGATTCGCGTTCGATGAGTGACGCGAGCACCAACATCTCGTAGCGAGACAGATCGAAGTCGCTGAGCGTCGACCAGTCCAGGGACTCGAATCGACGAACCATCTCGTCGGCCATCAGCTGAAGCATCCCGGAGGGTTGCGTCCCGACCGGAATCTGATACCTCGCCGGATACAGCAGTCCCTCCCATCGCTGGGTCGACGAAAGGTCGGGAGACGCAGGAGGAAGGAGGGCGGACGTAACCGAGCCGTTGTCCAGGGCCGCAACGAAGTCTTCCGCCTCGAACTCCGTGACTTCGGCGAGTTGTTCGAAGATCCGCTCGACCGTCCACCCCTCGACGATGGTGATCGCTCGGGAGTCCAATGTCGTGCCTCCTTCGAGCAGCATCCGCAGCACCTCGGAAGCTGGCATACCGGTGACGAATGCGTACGTTCCCGGCTGCAGCTTCGACTCGGCGTTCGCCTCCCGGGTCGCAGACTCGATGTCCGCGTACGAAACGACGCCTGCATCGGAGAGAGTCTGGTAGATGGTCGATGCGCTCGAACCCGGGGCGATGGCCACATCGGCAGGCTGGCCGGGTTCAGGCATCGCGGTCCCCCCGACGGCGTCGGCGACCACGTTGGCGAGTATGAACAACACGAGGAACCCGCCGACTGCAGCACCAGCGATGGCGAGGAGCTTCTTGCGATTCAGCGAGGGTCGGGGTTCATCCGTCGACATCGTTCGACCGGCGATCGAGGAAAGACTGAAGCATGACCGCTGCAGCGACCTGATCGCGCTTTTCCTTTCGTGATCTTCGTGACACTCCTCCGGAGATGAGTGCGGTTTCGGCCGTGTGCGACGTGAACCGCTCATCCTGATGGAACACCGGCAACCCGGTGATTTCCCCGACCTCCGCTCCGAATTTCCGTGCACGCTCGGCAGAGGGACCCTCGGACCCGTCGAGGCTGACCGGGAGTCCGACCACGATCGCACCAACGTCATGTTCTGCACACAGGTCTCGAACGGATTCGAGGACCTGCTCGGTACGTGTGTCGATGTACCGAACCGGCGATGCGATGGTACCTGTCAGGTCAGATAGCGCGACACCTATTCGGCGTTCGCCCGGGTCCAAACCGAGGAATCGGTTGCTCACAAGTCCGCCAGCGCCGTCCTCGCGGCATCAACTGCCTCACTGATGGCATCGTCGAGTGCGTCGACGTTCGGGCCTCCCGCCTGGGCCAACGATGCGTCGCGGCTCGCACCGCCACCGAGAATCCTCGCCCCGACACCGGCGATGAACCCCGCCGATAGATCCCGGTCGACCAGATCGTCGCTTGCGAAGACCACGAACGCCGCGTTGCCATCGGTGACAGACCCGAGCACGCCGATCCCCGAACCGACGCGATCGCGCACCTGATGGGCAAGCGACCGGAGTCCGTCGCCGCCGATCCCGTCGACACGGGCTCCGACGAGCGACGCCTCACCGATCGGCTCGGCGTCGTTGACCAGTGACACGGCGACGTTCGCACGGTCTCGTTCCTCGAACTCCCCGAGCCTCGTCTCTGTCTCCTTGAGCCGGGTGGAGAGGTTCCGCACCGCATCGACGGCGCGGTCCGGTTGTGTCTTGAGCACGCCGGCGACGTCATTGAGGGTCGAACGAAGGTCGCTCAGATGCTGATACGCCGCTGAACCGGTGAGGGCTTCGACCCGCCGGATGTTCGAGCCGACGGATCCTTCGCTCACAAGCACGAGCGGGCCGACCTGACCCGTGGACGGCACGTGCGTGCCACCGCAGAACTCGGTCGAAAAGCCGCCGGTCTTGACGACCCGCACGGTCGAGCCGTACTTGTCTCCGAAGAAGGCAAGTGCCCCCATTCGTTCGGCCTCTTCCTTCGAGGTTTCGATGGTTGTAACGGTCTCGTTGGCGATGATCCGCTCGTTGACTTCCTTTTCGATCTGGTGGAGCTCGCCGTCGGGAACCGATTCGAAGTGGCTGAAGTCGAACCGCAGCCTGTCGGGTGCGACGAGCGACCCGGCTTGGTGGACATGGTCGCCGATCACATCTCGGAGTGCCCAGTGCAATATGTGGGTCCCGGTGTGGTTCTTCTGCGTGCGTTCCCTGCGAACCGAGTCGACGCTCAGAGTCGCGTGCTGCGCCCGCTGAATCGAGCCTCTCACGACCTTCGCCCTGTGTCCATGCACGCCAGGTAGAGCGAACTGGGTGTCATACACCTTGAGCGTTCCGGTCTCGGTACTGATCGTCCCACGATCTCCGACCTGTCCCCCCGACTCGGCATAGAAGGGCGTCGCGTCGAGGAACACCTCGACCTCTACTCCTTCGTCTGCGCGTTCGACAGGCTCGTTCTCGACCAGCAATGTCAGCACAGTTCCGGACGACTCCAGGAGGTCGTAGCCAACGAACTCCGACGGGTCGATGCCCGACAGCGTCGACCGGTACACATCAGTCCCGCCGCCGTGATCTGCCTTGAATGCAGCCCGCGCACGTTCCTTCTGGGCCGTCATGGCAGCTTCGAAGCCCTCACGGTCGACCGTCATCCCTCGATCGGCGGCGATCTCCTCAGTGAGTTCGATCGGAAAGCCGAAGGTGTCGTGCAGCTTGAAAGCAGTGTCGCCCTTGATCGATCCGGATTGTCCGAGCGCCTGGATCTCGGCATCGAGGAGCTGTTCGCCTGCGAGCAGCGTCCGGGTGAATCCTTCCTCCTCACGTTCGGCCATCTCGTGGATGAACGACGATTTCTCGCGAAGATCCGGATACGCGTCGCCCATTTCAGCAATCGTCACATCCACAAGATCTCCGACTATCGGATCTCCGGTTCCGAGCAGGTGTGCGTGGCGGACGACTCGTCTGAGAAGCCTGCGGAGGATGTAGCCCCTCCCCTCGTTCGATGGCACGACACCGTCGGAGATCAGAAAGGTCAGTGCACGTCCGTGGTCAGCAAGGATGCGGAGCGACACGTCGGATCGCGCATCACGTCCGTACGAAACGCCGGTTTTGTTCTCGCCGACCGCCATGACCGCCCGCAACGTGTCGGTCTCGAAGACCGATTCCACGTCCTGGAGGACCATCGCCATGCGCTCGAGACCCATTCCGGTATCGATCGATTTCATGGGGAGGTCGCCGACTACGTGAAAGGGCTCGTCTTGGACGTACTGCATGAACACCAGGTTGCAGATCTCCATGAACCGGTCTTCGTCGACGACCGGACCGCCATCGTTGCCGTAGTCGGGGCCGCGATCGTAGAACACCTCGGAATCCGGACCTGCGGGCCCAGCGACGCCCATCTGCCAGAAGTTGTCCCTGTCGGTTCGCTGGACCCGCGAGGGATCGACTCCCACATCGTCTATCCAGATCTCGGCGGCGACGTCGTCATCGTCGTGAACCGTGTACCAGAGCCGATCGGGGTCGAGACCGTACCGCTCGGTGATCAGCTCATAGGCAAGGGGGATCGCGCGTTCCTTGAAGTAGTCGCCGAACGAGAAGTTGCCGAGCATCTCGAAGAACGACATGTGACGGGCGGTTGTGCCGAGAATGTCGATGTCGGCAGTTCGGATGCACTTCTGGGAGCTCACGGCGGTGCGGTAGGGCGGGGTTTCCTCACCGAGGAGATATGCCTTGAAGGGAACCATGCCTGCAACAGTCAGCAGCAGACTCGGATCGATTGGAATCAGCGACGCCGAAGGCACGCGCGTGTGTCCGTTCTCCTCGAAGAAGTCCAGAAAGGTCGTGCGAATGTCGTTGCTGTTCATATGACCGCCGAGGTTAGCCAGAGCAGGATCGAGTGGCGTTGGGGGTCCCGAAGGGCCCGTGCGTGTCTATCGACCGCTCAAACCGTCCGCTTCAGCCGTGTCCTGGGGTACCGCTCTCTGGAGGTAGCGACCCGCGAATTCGATTGCGTCGGCTCCGTACGACGCTGCCACCCTGCCGACTCCTTGTGCATCCAGGCGTTCACGCATCAGCCGCGCACGCCTGACGACCATGAGTGCCAGCGCCGCCGTGGCGAGCGAGCCGTAGATGAACCACCGTATACGCGTGAACATGATGCGAACCTATCAGACGGGTGAACCTAGGAGTCGCCCAGTGGTCGTGACTTGCCGAGGATCGCATCGATCTTCGCTAGGCGCTCGGCAAGATCGCGTTCTGCGCCCACTGCCTTCGGCCGATAGAGCGTCTTCTCGCTGATCTGGTCAGGTAGGTACTGCTGTTCCACCACGCCGAGCGGGTCAACGTGGGGGTAGCGATATCCGACACCGAAGCCGAACTCCTTGTCGCCCTCCGTTGCTCCCGATCGCAGATGAGGGGGCACTTCGCCGTCGTGGTCGGAGTCGACCAAGGCTCGCGCCTCGCCCATGGCGGTACCGATCGAGTTCGACTTCGGTGCCAACGCGAGGTAGAGCGCTGCGTGGCTGAGCGCGTACGACGCCTCAGGGAGGCCGACGACTTCGAGCGCACGGAAAGCACCGTTCGCCACACCGAGAGCAGACGAGTCCGCGAGACCGACGTCCTCGCTGGCGAAGATGATCATCCGACGCGCTATGAACTTCGGGTCTTCACCGGCTTCGATCATCGTGTGTAGCCAGTAGAGGGCGGCGTCCGGATCGGATCCGCGCATCGACTTGATGAATGCGGAGATGACGTCGTAGTGACGGTCCCCGGCACGGTCGTAGCGGATGATGCGGCGTTGGAGCGCCTCTTCCAACACGTCGAGGTCGATCGTCGAGCCCCCTCTCCCAAGCACGATCGTGGCCGAGACCTCAAGCGTGTTCAGCGCAAGCCGTGCGTCGCCCCCAACGCGTTCGGCCAGCGCTTCCTTGGCCTCGTCGGTCATGTCGACATGTGGCAACCCCCGCATTGCATCCCCGAGCGCGGCGTCTATCAATTCGACGACGGCCGGTGCGTCGAGACCCTCCGTTCGAAACACGGTTGCACGCGAGATCAGTGGTGAGTTCACCTCGAAGAAGGGGTTCTCGGTCGTCGCGCCGATCAGGATGACCGTTCCATCCTCGACACCGGGGAGCAACGCATCCTGTTGTGCCTTGGTGAATCGGTGGATCTCGTCGAGGAACAGGATCGTCCGGCCGCGACCCTCCCCGAGCCGTGAGTCGGCTCGTGCAAGGACCTCCCGCACGTCCTTGACCCCTGCCGATGTCGCTGATAGTTGCTCGAACGCGCCACCGACCGTCGACGCAGCGATCCGGGCGAGGGTCGTCTTCCCCGAGCCGGGAGGTCCCCACAGGATGACCGACCCGAGCCTTCCTGACTCGACCATCGACCGAAACGCGGCACCTTCGGACAGGAGGTGTCGCTGACCGACGACTTCGTCAAGGTTTCGCGGACGCATCCGCGACGGCAGCGGAG
>CAYTWC010000134.1:0-5922 GCA_964441975.1 uncultured Acidimicrobiaceae bacterium
GCGTCTGCCAATTCCGCCACTCGCCCGCGGAGCCGGAAGGCTAGCACCGGCACCGAATAGAGGCCCATGCCTCGTCGCAAACGGGTGCCGAACCTCCTCCACGGATCGGCGATTCGCAATCCCGCTGGTCACCCGAGGGAATCGTTGCACAACCGGTATGCACTGCGCATACGGCGGTCCGCCATACAATCAAACGCATGAACCTCGCACGCGGCCTCGAGCGAAGATTGGAGAACCTCGTCGACGGGGCGAGTGCATCCGTCTTCAGAGGGCGGATGCATCCGGTCGACATCGGGAGCAAGGTCCTTCGCCAGCTCGACTTCCTGACCGTCGAGACCGAGATCGGGCCAGCCGTCCCCAACAGGCTCGTCGTGACCATGAACCCTGCAGACATCGATCCGACGGCAGACATAGGTGCGTTGACTACCGAGCTCGAAGCCGTCGTGACGGTGTCTGCCCGAGAGAACGGCTGGCGGCTCGTCGGGCCTGTGAGCGTGGCCATCGAAACGGAGTCGACGATTCCCAAGGGGGTCCTCGGCTGCGAGGGAACCAACGAACCGGGCAGGCTTCCGTCGTGGTCCCAGCTCATAGCAACGGACGGATCGGCGGTGCTCGACATTGCGCGCAACCGGACACTGATCGGGCGCGACCTCGACTGCGACATCCGCCTCGCCAACGAAGAGGTCTCCCGACACCACGCCGTCGTGTTCATCGAAGGTGCCACGGCAGGGATTCTCGACCTCGGTTCGTCGAACGGCACGTTCGTCAACCACGTTGCCGCACGCAAGAAGCCCCTTCCGCTTGCACCGGGCGACAGCGTGACGCTCGGAAACCTCTCGTTCACCTATCGACCGGTGGGGTAGCCGGTGCCAGCGCTCTTCTTCAACATCATCAAGCTGCTGTTTCTCGCGATGTTGTTCCTGTTCCTGTGGCAGGTCGCTCGGTCTGTCAAGACCCACATCGGATCCAACCCGGGGACGAAGACGGATGGATTCGCCGCCGAGGTCGTCGTACTCACCGGTGACGGAGAACCGGAACGGGTCCGCCTCCGACCACAGGGCCACGTGTTCGGCAGATCCGAGGATGCCGACGTCCCGATTGACGACCCGTACGCGTCCGAGTTTCATGCAAGACTCGGGGTCCAGGACGACAAGGTCATCGTGCACGATCTCGGATCCACCAACGGAACGTATGTCAACGGCAGACGGGTGACCAGCCCCCGGTCTGTCGTGAGAGGCGATACCGTGCAGATCGGCAAGACCATTCTCGAGGTTCGATGAAGTACGTATGGGCGACCGGTACCGACACCGGCAAGGTGCGTGATCACAATGAGGATTCGGTCTTCCCGACCGAGTCAGGGTCGTCGCGCGGCCCTGAACTCCTGATCGTCGCCGATGGGATGGGAGGAGCGGTCGCGGGAGAGATCGCCTCTCGACTCGCCGTCGAGGCTGCATCCGAAGCGCCCGTCGCCGACGAGATCGACCCCGCCGACCGGGTGCTTGCAGGCAATTCGGCTGTCGTACTCGCTTCCGAGGAAGACCGCTCCCTCGCTGGCATGGGAACGACGATGACGCTCGTCACACTCAGGGAGGACGGTGTCGCTGTGTTCGCCCATGTCGGCGACTCACGGGCGTATCTGTTCCGTGACGGCGAACTGACGCAGGTGACCACCGATCACTCCCTCGTCGGGGAATTGATCGCCCTCGGCCGAATAACGAAGGACGAAGCCCGGACCCATCCGCACCGCCACCTCGTCACGAGAGTGCTCGGGCTCGGTCCGATCACGGTCGACAAGCAGGAGATGAGTCTGCAGGTCGGCGATCGCATCCTGCTGTGCTCAGATGGTTTGACCGACATGGTCTCCGACTTCATGCTCACCGAGATCCTCGGAGCAGGCGAGGGAGTCGAACCCACGGCCTGGGTGCTCATCGAACAGGCCAACGCAGCGGGGGGCGTCGACAACACGACCGTTGTCGTGATCGACGTAGTGGAATGACGCGGCGCGGAGAGGCAGGGCTCCTGCTTGCCGCCGCGGTCCTCGCTGGTATCGGTGTCGGGATCGTCGAGTTCACACGGGGCAATTGGCTCAACGCACAAGTCGCCGTGACGATGGTTTCGTTCCTCGTCGCATTCGGCGGTGTTCATATCGCCGTGCGTATGTGGGCTCCGGGCGCTTCGAGTCTTCTCCTGCCGACCGTGGCGTTTCTCGCAGCGCTGGGTTTCATCGAGATCTATCGACTCGACGGACATCTCGCAGCCATCCAGCGCTGGTCGCTCGTGGTCGCAGCCGCCGGGGCGTCCGGCCTGTTGTGGGCCCTGCGCAACTCGGGGGTCGCTGTTCTCCGGCGCTACCGCTACGTGCTGCTCGCCGTGGGTGTCGGCTTCCTCCTCCTTCCGCTCCTCCCCGACTCGTGGCCGATACATGGCGCGACCATCAACGGTTCGCGTTTGTGGGTGCGGCTCGATGTCCCGGGCATCGACAGAGCGTTGAGTTTCCAACCCGGCGAGATCGCCAAGGTCCTGATCACCATCTTCCTCGCGTCGTACCTCGCCGAGCGTGCCGAGGCGATGTCCACCGTCAGTCGCAAGGTCGGACCGTTCAAGTTGCCCGAACCGCGTCATCTGTTTCCTGTCCTCGTGGCTGGGGGTATGGCATTCCTCGTCCTCACCTATCAGAAGGACCTCGGCGCATCCCTCCTGCTGTTCGGCCTCTTTGTCGGCATGTTGTATGTCGCCACCGGACGATCGTTCTACGTGATCACAGGAGGGCTGGTGGCGCTCGCCGCAGGAGTGGTCGCGTACAACGCGTTCGGCCACGTCCAACGGCGGATCGATGCGTGGATCGACCCGTTCGGACATTTCAGCGACGCCGGCTATCAGACAGTGCAGTCGCTCTTTGCAATGGGGTCGGGTGCGTTGACGGGATCCGGAATCGGTCTCGGCCGTCCGGACCTCATCCCCGCCGCAGAGACCGACTTCATCTTCGCGGCGATCGCCGAGGAAATGGGCTTGGCTGGCTCCGTGATCGTGCTCGCAGGGATTGCACTGCTGCTCGCCGGTGGTTTCGGCATCGCGATTCGGTCCCGTGACCGATTCAGGAAGTACCTTGCCGGGGGCCTCACCATCGTTCTCGCCCTCCAGGCGATCATCATCCTCGGTGGCGTCCTCCGACTCATGCCGATCACCGGCATCACCCTGCCGTTCATGTCCTATGGCGGTTCCTCCCTCGTCGCCAACATGGCGGTGATCGCGCTCCTACTGCGCGTCTCGGACGAGGAGCGGGTATGAACGTCGCGCTTCGCCGTGCCGCGTACGTCGTCTTTGCGGCCTTCATCATCCTCGCTGGGTCGGTCACATACATCCAGGCGATCAACGGGCCCGAGTACCGCGACGATTCGAGGAACCCACGCGTGGTCGCATGGCGGACCGGGCGGGAGCGGGGCCCGATCGTCACCTCCGATCAGGTGGTCGTGGCTGTGTCCGAACGGTCGCCCGAGGACCCTTCGCTCTACCAGCGGCAGTACCCGTTCGGTGACCTCTACGCCCACTCCGTCGGATACGCGTCGGTGCTGTTCGGATCCCGTGGTCTCGAGCGCACCGAGGCGTCGAACCTCGTTTCGAACCGAGACTCGACGATCTCCGGTGTCCTGAACGGCATTCTCGGTGGTGACACCCGACCACGGGGGCTTCGTCTCACCATCGATCACGATCTCCAAACGGTGGCGGCAGAAGCCCTCGGAGCACAGAAGGGCACGGTCATCGCTCTCGATCCTGTGACGGGTGCTGTCCTCGCGCTCGTGTCGTATCCGAGTTATGACCCGAACACGTTGGTCGGAGCCGATGCGGGGCCAGCCGGATTCGCCATCGAGGAGGACCCGGATCAACCGCTCCGGAACCGCGCAACCGACGAGACGTATGCCCCCGGATCGGTCTTCAAGATCATCACAACTGCATCGGGACTTGACTCCGGTCTCGTCAGCCCATCGACGGAATTCCCTGACCCGGTCGAGCTCGTCCTGCCCGGCAGCGATTCGACGATCAAGAACTTCGACGGTGAGGTGTGCGGGAACGGGCAAACGGTCACACTCGAGCTCGCGTTCGTCAAGTCGTGCAACACAGTCTTCGGTCAACTCGGGATGGACCTCGGGGGGACCCGATTGGCCGGGAGTGCCGACATGTTCGGGTTCAACGAGACCATCCCGTTCGACCTTCCCGTCCTTGCGAGCTTCTTCCCTCCGGGGGAAGCCCTTGACGAGAACCTTCCTGCCACCGCACAGTCAGCGATCGGTCAGCGGGACGTCCAGGCCACACCCCTCCAGATGGCAATGGCCGGTGCGGGTGTCGCAAACGGTGGGGCGATGATGGCTCCCTACCTCGTCTACGACGTCTTCACGTCCGACGGGGTGGTCGAGTCCTCGACGTCTCCTGAGATCTGGCGCAGAGCTATGAGTCCTGCGACAGCGTCGGTGCTGACCGAGATGATGGAACAGGTCGTCGTGTCCGGAAGCGGCCGTCGCGCAGCCGTCCCCGGAGTCCGTATCGCAGGCAAGACGGGGACCGCCGAGGTCACGGGCAAGGCGCCACATGTGTGGTTCATCGGGTTCGGCCCGGTCGAACCCGAACCGGGTGAACCTTCGATCGTCGTCGCCGTCACTGTCGAGTCCGGTGGTGACTTCGGTGAAAGCGCAACCGGAGGAACCGTGGCGGCGCCCATCGCCCAACAGGTCCTCGCGGAGTTCTTCGGGGAAAGATGACCTAGGGGAGTACACAGTGACCTAGCGGAGTACACAGACCCGGCACCATCACTTGCTTCTTGCTTCCTGCTTCTTGGATCTTGGATCTTGGATCTTCGATCCCCCCTGCATCGTCGCTCCGCTCCTCTGCCGTCCCCCCTAAAGGTGGGACGCACGACTTCTTGGCTCTTGGGCTCTTGCTTCTTGCTTCCTGCCTCTTGCTTCTTGGATCTCGCCTCTCGTTTGTGACCGGTGTTAACAGGGGGTCTGGCTACCCTCACATTCGTGCAAGATCGCATTCTTTCCGACCGGTATCGCATCGTCAGACACCTCGCCCGAGGCGGCATGGCGGATGTGTTCGAGGCTGAGGACACGCTCCTCAACCGCTCCGTCGCGGTCAAGGCGCTCCACGCCAATTTCGCCTCTGACCACGCGTTCGTGACCCGCTTCCGAAGGGAAGCCCAGGCGGCTGCGAATCTGTCACATCCCAACATCGTTGCGATCTACGACTGGGGTCAGGACAACGGGACCTACTACATGGTCATGGAGTTGATCAAGGGCAAGACGCTCCGGGACGTGATGAAAGCCGATGGCGCCATCCTTCCCCGTCGGGCTGCCGAGATCGCCTCCGAGACAGCCGCAGCATTGTCGATTGCCCATCAGCACGGCGTGTATCACCGTGATGTGAAGCCCGGAAACATCATGATCACCGATGAGGGTGCGGTGAAAGTGACCGACTTCGGCATCGCACGGGCACTCGACGACTCCGAGGAGCTGACCCGAACCGGAGCGGTGATCGGGACCGCGACATACTTCTCCCCCGAACAGGCTCAAGGTCTTCCCGCCGATGAACGATCCGACGTGTACTCACTCGGAGTCGTCCTCTACGAGATGCTTGCCGGACAACCTCCGTACTCGGGTGAAAGCCCAGTCGCCGTTGCCTATCAGCACGTGTCGGAACCCGCTACGCCCACCCACGAGATCAACCCTGAGTCCCCGATCGAGCTCGGTGCGATCTCGGCCCATGCAATGAAGAAGAGCCCGGCCGATCGGTATCAGACGGCGGCGGAAATGCGAGCCGATCTCCTGCGATACCTCGACGGGTCCGAACCGATTGCTGCCGGTGCAGCTGTTGCCGCGGCCGCGACCGCAATGATCACCGCACCGGGCGCACCCGGTATGGCTCCGG
>CAYTWC010000135.1:0-5892 GCA_964441975.1 uncultured Acidimicrobiaceae bacterium
CCCACAAGAGCGACCGCGTCACGGCGGTCACGACAATCGCGAGAAGGACAGCCAATGCGATCGTTCCCACGATCGCCTCGCCTGGCTTCAGCGGCAGGTCTGCCGTCTCAAGCGCACCCTCGATCATGTTCGTGGCGCCGCGCTTCGCCGCTGCTGACTCGGCCGACTTCGCAGCTCGTCTGAGAATCCTGAACCGCGAGAACAGTCCCGACGAATTGCTCGCATCGGCGCCGTAGGTCGCGAGGCGGCTGTTGATCGAGGCTTCGGTCTTCGATCGCGTCGAGCCGAACAGGATGATGATCAGAAGGAACATCGCCACACCGGCGGCCACCGCCGCAAGCAGGACGAGGATGGACCCCGACGACGATGCAGCAGTCTCGGACGTCTGCGCCCACGCGGGAGCAGCCGAGAAGAGCACCATCAGCGTTGCTCCGAGGACGACCAGTCGCTTCATCGGTTGGCCATCGGTTCCGGGTGGAAGAGCTCGGGCGGCAGGTGGATCCCGAAGTTCTCGAGATGCTCGGAGAACGACGGTCTGATTCCCGTGGCCTTCAGATACCCGCGATACTTGCCGTTGTCGTCGAATCCCATGCCGTAGTCGAAGAGCATGAGGTCCTGGAGCGTGATGATGTCACCCTCCATACCGACGACCTCGGTCACGTGTGTTACGCGCCGCGTGCCGTCACGCAGGCGATGGACGTGGACGATCAGGTCGAGCGCCGATGCGACCTGCTCCCGGATCGCTCGGATCGGCAGGTCCATGCCCGCCATCAACACCATCGTCTCGATACGGGCCAACGTGTCGCGTGGTGCGTTGGAGTGAACCGTGGTGAGCGAACCGTCGTGACCGGTGTTCATGGCCTGGAGCATGTCCAGAGCCTCACCACCACGAACCTCACCGACGATGATTCGGTCGGGACGCATACGGAGTGTGTTTCGCACGAGATCGCGGATCGCAACCTGACCCTTGCCCTCCAGGTTCGCCGGCCTCGACTCGAGTGTCAGGACGTGCGTCTGGTTGAGCTGGACCTCGGCCGCGTCCTCGACCGTGATGATGCGCTCATCGGCAGGGATGAAGTTGGACAGAACGTTGAGCAGCGTCGTCTTTCCCGAGCCGGTGGACCCGGACACGATGATGTTGAGCTTTCCTTCGACGCAACGCTTGAGAAGTCCCGCGACTTGTTCCGACATGCTGCCGTTGGAGACGAGGTCCTCGACGGTGAACGGGTCGACGGCGAACTTACGAATGGTGACGTATGGCCCGCCGATTGCGAGCGGATGGATGATCGCGTTGACACGGGATCCATCAGGAAGGCGGGCATCGACCATCGGTGTCGATTCGTCGATGCGACGACCGACCTGGCCGACGATCTTTTCGATGATCCGCTCGAGGTGGTTGGCATCGACGAAACGTGTGTCGGTCTTTGACAACCGACCTGATCGCTCAACCCACACACTGTGCGGACCGTTGACCATGACCTCAGTCACAGCAGGGTCAGCGAGGTACGGGTCGATGGGTCCGTATCCGAGGACGTCGTCTGCGATCTCCTGGAGAAGCGCCAAACGATCGGCACGGGCGAGAGGAACGGACTGTTCCTGCTCGAGAGCCCACTCGAGCATCTCCATGACCCGCAGCTTGAGTTCAGCATCGGACATCTGGGCGCTGTAGAGCGTCGGTCCGAGACCTTCGACAACCTTGTAGTGCAGTTTGCGCCTGAGATCCTGTTTGACCTCGGTTTTCTGACCCACCGAGGTGTCATCGGTGGCCTTCGCTGCTTTGACCCTGTCAGCAAGACTCATGGTGGATCCTTCCTGTTCGGCTCAGTCCCGGGTTAACGGAACCAACCTCTTGACTTCTCTTCTTGTTCTTCTTCGGCAGGTTCACCCTCGAACACAAGGGCTGCGACCGCACGCAGATCCTTTGCCGGTCGAGACCGCGGATAGAGCGAGATCACCGGCTCTCCCTCGTTGACCGCTCGTGGCACGAGACGATCGGATGCGATGGCGGCTTGGACCTCAAGACCGAGTGAACGCTCAAGTTCATCGATGTCAAGTCTTGCCTTCGAGTTCACCCGATTGAGCACGAGCTTGATCTTCTCGAACGGGAACTTGATCAACGCAAGGGTATCCAGCGCAAGTTTGGCGTTCTTGACCGCAGGAAGATCCATGTCGACCACGAGCAGGACAGCGTCCGATCGCTCGAGGATCGAAAGGACGGGCTCATCGAGGAACGGCGCCGTGTCGATGACGATGTAGTCAAACATCCGTTTGAGCATCCCGATGGTCTTGACGACCACCTGGGTGGACACTTCATCGGCCAGGGACGGTTCCAGCGGTGCCGAGAGCACCCGCATCCCCGAGGAATGCGTCGCCAGAAGGCTGTCGAGCAGGGCTTCGTCGAGCTTGTCGATGTCCCGCGCGGCGTCGACGATCGTATGCTGCGGCTCAACCTGGAGCGAGATACACACGTCGCCGAACTGTAGGTCCGCATCGAGGATCACGACCTTCTCGGGACTGTCCGACATCGCGGCCAGACCAAGGGCGGTGTTGACGGTCGTCATCGTTTTCCCCGCGCCGCCCTTCGGCGACATGATCGTGACGACTTTGCCGATCTTGGTCTTCGGGGCACCGCCGGTGCTGACCATCGTCTCGACCTTTTCGACATGACCGAGCATCCCGTTGATCTTGTCCGGGCTCAGCGGAGCGTCGACGACGTCCTTGTAGCCGACCCGGATCGCCGACAGGAGTACGTCGGTGTCGAACCCTTCGGTGACGAGCACAAGTGGGAGACTCGGCTGGACATCGAGCAGGATTGCTGCCTCTGTCACACCAGCCTCGTGGGCGAACCCGGGACCGATGATCGCAAGCTCGATCCCTTCCTCGACCAGCTTCCGCTGAGCGTCCGACACGTTCCTGGCGGTGTAGACCTTGTGGCCGTCGAGCAACCCGAGGGTCGCCTCCATTGCGGCTGCGTCGGTGTCTACGACCAGGATCGATCGTGTTGTATCAGTTGCCTTGGTCACCCAGCACCAGTCCCAGTTCGGCGGAGATTCGATCGAGCAGACCGAAGATGTCATCGACCACGACCGGCTGTGCGTCGTACGGTACGTACGTGCCCTCAGCTGGCAGCAGCGACAACGCGACCGAGGTGTACTCGGAAGCATATTCGATGAGTTCGGCCTGCTGCGGGGTCACCTCGAAGACGACGATCTGACCACCGACAGGCTCAAGGCCCGTGGCGAGTGGTGCGACGATCGTGTCGGCTCCGACAGCGATGACCCTGACTTCTTGCATGATGGTCTGTGTGATCGAGTACGAGGTCGGCAGGGCGTCGAGCAGGTTCGCCGGCGGCGCATCAGGGTCGATCGGCGTGGCCTCGTCCTCAAGCGCTTCAGCGTCTTCTTCCGAGATCTCGGTGAAGAACAGGTCGCGGAGTTCATCGTTCGAGACCATCGTCACGAAGTCGAACGGGGAGACCTGTGCTGACGCAAGGATGTTGACGTTGTCGCCCGGACGGATGAACCCACCGCTCGCAGCCTGTCCGTCCACCAGGACCGAGATGGCAACCTTGCCCTCGGCGATCGACTCGTTGAGCCGTGTCTCCGTGTCGGCGATGTCGACGAACGAACCCTGGGAGATGAGTTGACCTTCCGCGATCGGACCCGAAGCAACATTGCCGTCGAGCAGCGATGCGAGATCCGACGGATTCGTCGGGCACCCGTACTCGTTCGGGTCCTTGGTTGCATTGTCGCCTGCGGCGCCTATGCAGAGAATCGTTGAGCCCTCGAATACGACGTACTGCCGCAACGCGGTGCTTTCGACAATCAACGGCTGGGCATCGGCACCAGTCGTGCGCGCGGGTATCGGCTCACTTGCGCGATACACGATGACTTCCGAGATGTCGCTCCTGATGTCGTCCTCGACGGATGACAAGTACTGGTACAGGGCGAACCCCGAAATGCCAGCCAGAAGCACAGCGATGACCAAGACAAGAGTGCGCCGGCCCATATCAGTTATTCCTCTCGATGTTTACAGACAGATATCGAGCGCGATCCGGGGAGGTTCCCCGCGCGCACTTCCGAGAGGTTGCCACACCTACCCGTACAGGGTCAAGGACCCGTACACGGTCGAACATGCGGACGCTAGCTGCGTCCGATGCCCCGCTCTTTGAGCTCAGCGAGAATAGCTTCGAGTGATGAATCTGCTGAGAAGCCTGGGGCTTCTGGTGTCTCTTCTTCACGTTGAAATTCCCTCCGACGGGGTCGGCTTGGCTGTTCGTCACTCCATGTGGAGCGCTCTTCCCACTCAGGAAGCGCCTGCTTGATGGACAGGCTTACCCGTCGTCTGTCGGCATCGATCTCGGTGACCTTTACCGTTACTTCCTGACCGAGCGACAGCTCGAGTTCGGGGCTTTCAACGTGATGCATGGCGATCTCCGAAACGTGGACGAGACCTTCGACTCCGTCGCCCACGGACACAAAGGCTCCGAACGGCACAGTCTTGGTCACCTTGCCTGGAACGATCGTTCCGACGTCGGTTCCACGAGCGAAGGTTTCCCACGGATCTTCGGCCGTCTGACGGATCGAAAGCGAGATGCGCTCGCGTTCATAGTCCACCTCGAGGACCTTCACCTTGACCTGATCACCGACGGTCACGATCTCACCGGGATGATTGACATGCCTCCATGAGAGTTCCGAAACGTGGACAAGTCCGTCCATGCCTCCGAGGTCGACGAACGCACCGAAGTTCACGACGCTGGACACGACGCCGGGCCGGACATCGCCTTCCTTGAGGTCGGTGAGGAACGCCTGTCGCTGCTCTGCCTGCTCTTCTTCGAGATACGCACGGCGAGAAAGGACGACATTGTTGCGGTTGCGGTCCAGTTCGATGACCTTGGCCTCGATCGGCTCGCCGACGAATGGCTGCAGATCGCGGACCCTGCGCAGGTCGACGAGTGATGCCGGGAGGAAGCCTCGTAGCCCGATGTCGACGATGAGACCACCCTTGACGACCTCGATGACGTGACCGGTGACAGTTCCACCCTCGTTCATGACGCCTTCGATACGGCCCCATGCCCGTTCATACTGCGCCCGCTTCTTGGACAGCACGAGGCGGCCCTGGTCGTCTTCCTTCTGGAGGACGAGGGCCTCGATGGGATCGCCGACTTTGACGATGTCATCGGGATTGGCGTTGTTGCGAACGGAGAGCTCGTTCGGCGGAATCACGCCCTCGGACTTGTATCCGATGTCCACGAAGACCTCATCGGGGTCGACGCGGACGACCGTACCGGCGACGATGTCGCCTTCTTTGAACTCGAAGACGGTCTGCTCGACCGCGGCAGCGAAATCGTCCGCAGACAGATCATCCGGTACGTCGCCGATGGTCTTCGGAGCGCTGATCGCCGGACGATCGCCTCGTGGACGACGCTTCGGGGCCTCAGCGTCTGCGTCTGCGTCCTCTGCAGGCTCAGACGCCTCGATGTCGGGGGTCACGGCCTCGGCAACGGGTTCGACACTGGCAGCTTCGTCTGCCTCGGAGGTCACGACTGCGTCCTGTGCGTCGTCGGCTTCCGCAGCGACGGCTTCGACCGTCTCGGTGGCTGCGGATTCAACGGTCTCTGCGTCGTCGTTCGTGTCGTTCTCGGGGACCACGGCGGACGGTTCCGTCATGGTTGCTTGGTCCTCGCCGGCAGCGGCGAGGTCTCGGTCGTTGTCGTTGGGCATGGAAGGGTTGGTCTCCTTGGAAAGTACAGGTTGCCTCCGAGCGCGCGCACGCAGCCGTAGAAGGCCAGTTCAGCATAGGACACGACCGGTACAACTGGCAAGAGGTCTGCCGTTCGATCCTCGATCCTCGATCCTCGATCCGCGAACGGTGACCTCCAGAAGCGCCGCC
>CAYTWC010000136.1:0-5872 GCA_964441975.1 uncultured Acidimicrobiaceae bacterium
CTTCGAAGCGTACGGGGTGGATCCCGACGAGGACCGCATCCGTTACTACCGAGCCCTATGGCACCAAGAATCCTGAGCCCGCGGGCAGAATACGTGCGCGTTCATCCGATGGGTAGGTCTGGACCGTATACAGTCTGAACAAGGGCGATCGACAAGGAGTATCCGATGGCGTCCACCGTGGCTGTTTCCGACGAGACCTTTGGACGCCTTCGCTCATACAACTGGGTCATGGGTGCGCTCCACGCAATCCAGGGCATCGCGATATTGCTGCTCGCCACGGAGTTCACCCTGCCGATCATCGGCACGTTCATGACAGGCCCTCCCGGATCATCGGGTACAGACACCGTGACGATCGTCGACCTGTCGATCGCATGGGGCGTGGCGACATTCTTGTTTCTCTCTGCGACCTTCCACGTCATCGTCGCCAGTTTCGGCGCACGTCGTTACCGCAACCAGCTCATGCGTGGTCAGAACCAGTTCCGATGGATCGAATACTCGCTGTCAGCATCGCTCATGATCGTTCTCATCGCGATGCTCACGGGTATCTCGGACATAGCCGCACTCCTCGCACTCGCCGGCGTGAATGCCGGGATGATCTTCATGGGATCCGTTCAGGAGCGCTACGAAGCACCCGGCGGCTCGATGCTCCCGTTCTGGCTCGGATCCCTCCTGGGGATCATCCCGTGGATCGCCATCGGCATCTATCTCGTCTCGCCGGGCAGCGACGCGACGCCACCGGGATTCGTCTACGGCATCTTCATTTCGCTGTTCACCTTCTTCAACGCATTCGGGCTGACCCAGTGGCTCCAGTACAAACAGATCGGGCGTTGGAAGAACTACCTCACCGGCGAGCGGACCTACATCCTGCTGAGTCTGTTGGCGAAATCTGCGCTGGCGTGGCAGGTCTTCGCAGGCACGCTCGCCCCGCAGTAGGAACGACTACTGGGGAGCCGAACCGGGATGGGACCGCACCGCTTCCGGCAGGATCCAACGGTGGGGAGCCACGTCGATGCCACGGCGTTCACTGAGGAATATCCCGAACCGGGCCGACAATTCCGGCGTCGGCATCGGCTCTGACCAGCACGACAGATCGGCCAGCGGACACGACAATTCATACCCGGCTCGATCGAGGGCCCTGGCTGCCGCGAGGGTGGGGTTCCCCGCAGCTGGGTCGAGTCCGTCGATCCAGGCGAAGAACTCTGCGACCATGGCATGGGTCGACACCGGCGTCCGACAACCGTCATCCTCTGGGTTGCATGTGACGGTGAATCCGTTGGCGCTTCGCCACTTGTAGGACCCTTCGGCCACCCATCCGCTCGTCGCGAAGCGCAGCTCGCCGAGGCGCTCTGCCTGCTCCTCGTCGTCGCATTCCGGCTTCTCGTCGAGGAACCAGACTTCGAGGGGGAGCCCGTCAGGTATCGCAGTGTTCCCAAGCCATGCGGTCTTTGACACTCCGTCGAATGTCACGATGTCTCTTCGACCGTCACCGTCATAGTCGGTCGCAATGACGTCCACTATCGAGCTCGGGAGGTCGTTGACGATCTGGGTTTCTGCGATTGATGCGTAGTCGTCTGAAGCCAGTGCGATCTCGACCTTCCCTGAACCGATCCTCCAGAGGTCAGGAAGGTTGTCGAGGTCGTAGTCGCCGAGCGTGAAATCTCCCGACCCGCTGAACGGGATCGGTACGGTCTTTTGCACGGACGAAGCACCGGAGTCGGGGTCGATGTCCCAGATCGTTGCGTTCCCGTCATTCACGACGAACAGGTCGAGTGTGCCGTTCCCGTCCGCGTCCGCGGTCGAGATCCAGGCGCCGGCCGAAGGCGCGGGAACATCGAGCAGCGCTGTCGTCTCGGCCGAATATCCGCCGTATGCCCAGCGGACGGTGAGCCCGAGATGTCCATCCTCGTCAGAGAGAATCCAGAGATCCTGTCCGCCCCGCCCGTCCCAGTCGCCGAACCCGATCGCAACCGACCGCGCAGGTCTCTCGCCGAGTCCTGCGACAACGGAGGTTCTTGCCGAACACGCGTTGTGGTTCCTGGACGCGACGGACGTGTGGAGGAGCAAGTCCGTGCCGGAAGGCACGATCCGGACGATGTCGGGGGCGCCGTTGCCGGTCAGGTCTGCGAGCACGGTCTCGATGGTGTCGTTCGGCTGCGGGACAAGAACGTGGAGACGCGCGTCGGGGTCGGAGAAGTCTGCCGGTTCGGTGACTGGTTCGTAGGGGAGGGGGAGTGACTCATACCCGCTGAATGCGGGACCTTGCCACGCGAAGTGCATGGAGTCCTTGCTTCCGATCCAGAGACCGCCCCAACAGAAACCGGCATCAAGGAACGACTCGAGCCACCACTCAGGAATGTCCGTGATCAGTCGGTTGTCGCCGCGATAGGGGTTCTTCGATGCGTTGACATCGAACGCCGTCCCATATGTGTGTCGCGAAATCCGGATGGATCCGGCGATGGTGCGTGACGCCGTCGAGTACGTCGTCGGGCCGTCGATTCGGTATTCGAGATCGTCGGCTTGGGCATCGACGATCGCATCCCCGGCCATGTCGAGCGCGGGAACAATCCACGGGTGGATCGCGAGTCGCTCGAACGAACCGGGAATGGTCCACAGGACCAGTTCCTTGTGAACGTCACCGACCGTTCGGCCGAACATTGCGGCGAAGTCGCCACGGAGGTAGGCCGAACGGGCCAACCAGCCACTCTCGCCGGCGTGGGGCGTGGAGACGCGTTGTGCCCCGCACGAAGACGATTCGGTGAAAGCGGGCCACGCTTCGCCTTCGCCGCCGATTGCGTCCGCCGGCGACATCGTCGCGGCTGCGAGAACGAGCGTTGCTACGGCGCTGGCGAGGAAGAAGCCCACGAGGCGTTTCATTGGTCTGACGGTACCCATCATTGAATCATCGGCAACTCGCTACGGATGTTGAGGAGAGGGCAGGGTGTGATCCGGGGTGGTGAGACCTTTCCAAAGGTGTGCAGTCAGCCGGTACCACAGCAGACCGATGACAATCGCCGTGCTCCCGAGCCCGACGATCAACGTCCGCAGCGGGATGAACTCAGCCAACGCCCCCACGATCAGCGCCGAGACCGCGGACGCAAGCGTGAAGAGTCCGAAGTCGAGAGCGAACACCCTTCCACGGACGCCGTCGGTACTGAGTTCTTGGAGTCCGTACGTCGAGAACGTGAACTCGGTACCCCCGCCCATGTGGCCGACGGTGACTGCGACGATCGCGAGAAGAAGCGTCGGAGCGACGCCGACGAGGAGATACGACAGTCCCCAGACAGCCATGGCGAACCCGATCGAGCCGAGGGTCCTTTCGAGGCTGTTGCCGACGATCCTGAACGCGATTATCGGGCCGACGAGATTGCCGATGCCCCTGGCCCCGAAGAGCAAACCCGTCCCAGCGTCGCCTGCGTCGAACAGGGCGAAAGAGATGACGGCGAACAACCCGACGGCACCACCGGACGTGATCGAATGCATCGCTTTGGAACTCAGCAATGCAGCGATGCGGACGTTCTGGCGTGCGTACCGGAGTGCATCGCGGATCGACGTCATGAAACCGACGACTGCCCGCTGGGCGACGTCCTGGAGGGGGACGCGGATGGTCGAGATGAGCACGGCGGAAATGGCGAACGAGGCTGCGTTGATGACGAATGCGGCGTCCCTGGAAACGACGACAGCCACGAATCCGCCCATTGCTGCCCCGAGGGCAGCCATGGCGCCCCACGCCGAACCCATCATCACATTCGCGGCGCCGAGGTCTCGGGGTGGCACGACATTCGGCAGCGCCGCTCCCGATGCCGGGTAGAAGAAGGACGCTCCACCTCCATCGAGGGCAGCGATGAGGAAGGGAAACCAGATCCCGCCGATGACGTCGGTGGCGAGGAGGCTCAAGGCGAGACCTGCGCGGACGATGTCCGTGATGACGAGGACCTTCTTGCGGTCGAAGCGATCGGAGACAAATCCGGTGATCGGGGCAAGGATCAGCGGCGGGAAGGCCCGAATGGCAACCAGAGCCGCGGCGGCGAACGGCGAGTCTGAGGCCTCGTACACAAGCCCGACGAGCGGGACGACGAGGAACCAGTCGCCTGCAAACGACACCAATCGTGCGATGTAGAGCTGTCGAAAATCGCGGTTGTCGCGCAGAATCGACCAATAGATGTTCAGACTGGGCACGTCACGAGGCTAGGCGGATGTGGGTAGATGACCGGGGACTGATACCGGTTACCGGATACCAGACTCCGGATGACGATTGGCCGCATCGGGATCTTGGATCTTGGATCTTGGATCTTGGATCCGTGAAACCGGACATCCGAACCTCGTCGGACCCGGACGTTCGAGTGTTCTAGGCGTCGACGCCGTTGAGGAGGTAGTCGATGACGTGCTTCGCGGAGTACTCGGTGGAGCCCTCGGGTGCGAACCTGGCGACATGGGCAGCGTCGTCACCCGATGTGATGAGCATGCCCTCGCGATCACCCTTCGGTGTCACCTGGGGTTGGTCGATATTGGCGAGGAGCGAGTTGCACAGGCACTTGCGTCCGACGGTCTCTTCGAGCAGTCCGCCTTTGGCGAGGTAGTCGTCCACGGGTTCGGACGGACAACGCCAGCCGATCTTGCCGTTCTCCCGCTCGTAGGCGTGTCTGAGATACCCGAGGTCACAGATGCGGTCGCGTCGTTCGTACACGACGGGATCCGACAGCGTGGTTTCGAGTTCGACGACCTTGAAGGGGAAGCCGGTTGGAGATGCCACGGCATCCGTGTAGACGACGATGTCGCCTCGACGTGATCCTTCGATCACCCGGTCCTTGATCTCACGGGTGAACCCGGATTCGTTGCAGTAGGCGAACGCCGTACCCACCTGTACGCCGACTGCGCCTGACTCGATGGCATTCTTGACCTGATAGGGCTCGGCGTAGCCACCAGCGATCCAGAAGGGCTTGCCGAGTTCAGCGATTGCGTCGAGGTCGGGCACGTCGCGATCGCCGTACAGCGGCTCGCCGATCTCGTTGAACTCACCGCGCTTTCGTGGCGGAGCGTTGTGTCCCCCAGCGACAGGCAACTCGACGACGAACCCGTCGACCTCACCCGATGATTTGGTGGCGAGCATCTTGGCCAGCACATGGGACGACACGATCGCAAGGAACTTGGGTCGAGGAAGCTTCGACACGAGATCCTTGGCGAACTGGGAGGGAGAGAACCGCACGAACGGATCACCCTTGTCGGTCGCTCCTTTGACGTCGATCTTCATCTCTACGTCGAAACCCTCGGCGAGGCGGTCGAGGATTCCGGGAATCGCCTTCGGAATTCCGGCGCCCATGAGGACGTAGTCGACGCCTGCGAGCATGACGCCATAGAGGGACGGCAGAGTCGGGACCTGGATCTTTTCGAGGAAGTTCACACCCACCGGGTTCGAGTGTCCCTCTTTGGCGAGAAAGACCTCCACGAAGTTGGCGAGGACGAGGAGCTCATTGGTGGCCTGGGACGCCTTGTGGCTGACCATCGGCTTGGTGATGAACGGCTCGTCTGCGGCCTTGCCGCCGTCGACGAAATACTTGTCGATGATGCGCTTGGCCATTTCTGGCACGGGGAATGCTGCGAGCGCTCGGCGCATGTGTCCACCGGGGTCGCCCATCTGCAGTCTGCGGGCGAGAATGACGTCGAGGGCCGTACCGGATACGACGCCGAGTTGGCCGGTGCTTGAAACGGCATTGGCGAGCCGCCAGTCCGAGACAGCCGCACCCATTCCACCCTGAATGATTGTCGGAAGCTTGATGTCCATGCAGTTTCTCAGTCTCGCGAGGGCGGGCGCACGTCGCCCATCGGCCGAAAGTCCCGTTGTACATCCGACTTGCGCATGGTACGCCACGTTTCG
>CAYTWC010000137.1:0-4620 GCA_964441975.1 uncultured Acidimicrobiaceae bacterium
CGGGACCGAACTCATCGACAAGGCCGACGGTGGTCTTGAATACACCGCCGGCAGCGGCGATGTCCTCGCCGAGCATGACCAGTGTCGGGTCGCGTCGCATCTCCTGGGCAATGGCGTGTGCGACCGCGCTGCGGTAGGTCAGTTCCGCCAAGCTGACCCCCCGTCTGAGTAGACCTCCGTCAGGAGGACCTGCTCCGTCGGCTCTGCACCACGCTTGGCGAATTCGGTCGCTGCGTCGATTGCGTCGGCGACCTCGCGTTCGATCTCCGTCAGGGCTGCTTCGGGGGCACCTGTCGCGAGCAACCGTTCGTGATACACGGGCACAGGGTCTCGTTGCGCCCATGCAGCCACCTCCGCCTCGGGTCGATACTTCCCGGGGTCGGCTCTCGAGTGCCCACCCGAGCGGTATGTGAGCGCTTCGATCAGTGAGGGTCCGCCACCGCTCCGAGCCCTGTCCAGCGCGGTGCGAGCTGCGAGATACACCGCGTCGGGGTCGTTGCCGTCGACGAGGATGGGCTCGAGACCGTAGGCCGATGCTCTTCCCGCCGCAGGATGATCGACGGCCGTGATCATCTCGATCGGCGTGTACTCCATGTAGAGGTTGTTCTCACACACGAACACCACTGGCAGGTCCCAGATCTTCGCCATGTTCAGCGCCTCGTGGAAGGCACCGATGTTCGTCGTCCCGTCGCCGAAGAATGCGACCGCTACCTGGTCGGTGCCCCGCATCTGTACCGACCACGCAGCACCGTTGGCGATGCAGAGATGAGCGCCGATGATCGCGTACGAACCCATCATCCCCTTTTCGACGTCTGTGAGGTGCATCGAACCCCCTTTCCCCCCGAGGACGCCGTTCTCGCGTCCGAGTAGTTCGGCCATCGCGGCACCAAGATCCATGCCTCGAGCCAGGGAGTGGGCGTGACCGCGGTACGTCGCAAACGTGTAGTCACCGGGCTTCATCGCTGCACCGAACCCGGTTGCGATCGCTTCCATGCCGAGCGACAGATGCGTGGTCCCCTTGACGAGGTTCTGCAGGAACAGATCGTGTGCGCGCTTTCCGAACTGCCGAAGTTCCTGGAGCTTTCGGTACATCGCGAGCCGTACCTCGGGGTCGATGTCGGCCCCCTCCAGGGAACGGTCGACAGGCCCCGGCAAGCGGGGTTCCATGACCGAATAGTCGTACCTCGGATCAGTAGGCATTCGCCACCATCAGGTCCTCGCAGGGGAACAGCGTGATCACTTTCGCTCCGTCGGACGTGACGACGAGCTCCTCCTCGATCCGGGCGGCGGAACGACCGTCACCGGCAGGGGCGTAGGTTTCCAGTGCGAACACCATGCCCTCTTTGATCTCGACCGGATTGTCGAGGGAGTTGAGACGGCTTACGATCGGACGCTCGTGGAGGCCGACGCCCACCCCGTGACCGAACTGGAGACCGAAGGCGTCCATCTCGTCGTCGAAGCCGAACTCCTCTGCGCGGGGCCACACTTTGGCGATGTCGGCTGTCGTCGCACCCGGTTTCACGACGGCGATCGCAGCGTCCATCCACTCGCGGGACTGCTTGAACGCGTCGTGTTGTGCCTGCGTGGCGCGTCCGACCGCGAAGGTCCGGTAGTAGCAGGTGCGATAACCGTTGAAGACATGGATGATGTCGAAGTAGGCCTGATCTCCCGGTCGCAGCAGTCGGTCGCTGAATACATGGGGGTGCGGACTGCACCGTTCGCCCGCGATCGAATTGACCGCCTCGACGAACTCTGAGCCCATCTCGAACAGTCGGGCATGGGTCATTCCGACGATGTCCGACTCTCGAACGCCCGGTTTGAGCATCTCGTAGATGTCGTGGTAGACCCCGTCGACCATCGCACAGGCCTGTGTGAGCACTGTCACTTCGTCCTGGCTCTTGATCTCTCGAGCACGCATCATTGCCTGCTGACCGTCGACGACATTGAGACCGGATCGCTGAAGTTCCAAGAACACAGCGGTTTCGGCGAGGTCGACCCCGAGGCGCTCACCTCCGACACCCAGGTCGTCGAGGTGGCCCTTGATCTCTCGAACTGCCCGTGCATGCAGACCTGTTTCGGGACCGATGGCGCCTTGGAGACCTGTGTTACCGCCGACCGAGTTGGCTGCGTCGTACATGTGTGGCAGCTGGAGCCGGTGTGCCTTCGCGGCCGACCCGAAGTCCCACACCTTGGGTCGACCCTCACGGGTGACGAGTGCCCACCGCTCACCCTTGTTGAACGCCCAGTATCCGATCTGAGTCGCGGTTGCATAGCGAATGTTCGATGTCTCGAAGAGCAGAACCGCCCCGAGATCGAACTCCTCGAGCATTCGTTTCACTCGACCGAGTCGATACTGCCTGAGCTGCTCGAAGTCGACACGGTTCTCCCAATCGACACCCATCACACCCGGGGCAGGGCTCGTCGCTACCGGGAACTCATCCATCACCAACTCCTCACCATGCGTTACGTCTTGTCTGATTGTTCACTGTCTGCCAGAACGTTCTCGAGGTACACCCAGTCGCGCGAGAAGCGGTACGAGTGACGACCGGGTGGCTGTGGGGCTTGGGTTTCGAGCCAGCGAACGATGCCGTCGCCGACGTTCGAGAAGGCGTGGACGCATCCGACACCCGCCCACGCAACATCGCCGGGACCCAGCGTGTAGACCTCATCGTCGAACGTGGCTTCGACCCTGCCGTCAAGGATCAGGTATGCCTCCTCGAGTGGGTGGTCATGGGCTCCGGCGAATCCGCCCTGTTCGTACTGAACCATGAACATCGTCGAGAGGTCGGCACCGAGGTCCGAGTCGATCATCATCTTCACGCTGATGCCGCTGTAGACCAAGAGCGCAGTGCGCATGCTTGCGCTCAGCGCAAGCCGATCCTGGGTTTGCAGCGCCGGATCCATCGAGTCAGGATCGATGTGTCCGAAGACCAGGGTTCTCGGATCGCGCACGTCGATCCGTTCCGCAGGCGTCGTCGCAAGCGGAGGGGGGAACTGGGTGTCGTAACCGAATCGCTCCCGGGGAAGCGGTGCCTTCATCTCAGCGAACCGGACCTGAGAATCGGATGTGTTCCTGAATCCGTGCACCATGCCGACAACGAGAAGGACGTAGTCGCCCGTTACGAGACGGAAGCTCCCCTCGGCCGTGTCGACGGTCAACTCCCCGTCGATGACGTACACGGACTCCTCGAATGAGTGGACATGGGCATCGACCGATCCCGCGGGCTCGAGTGTTGCCACTCGAAATCCCATCTGGACGCCACCGGAGGGCTCATCGACCACCGCATGCCCGGCGTAGCCGATACTGCGACCTTCGAACTCCGTCGGGGTCTTCAAGTCCAAATCCGCGTGCCGCACGACGATGTGGCTGCTCACGCTTTCCCCTCTCTCATGAAGGAGGCGAGCGCGCTCAGGTCGGCATCTGCGAACCCTGCTCCGATCGCGTCGTTCACGATTCCGAGACCCGTTTCTGCCTGGCGCATCGGGGCACCGACGCGACGGCCGAGGCCCGTGATCAATTCGAGGTCCTTGGCGACCAGGTCCAGACTGAACGCCACCGGGGTGGACTCCGGTTCGAGATACGCTGCACGCTTGTAGGCAACGAACGGGGCACCACCCGCCCCGCCCGCGAACACGTCGTACGCGGTTTCTCGATCGACGCCGGCACGTTCTGCGAGAACGATCGCTTCCGAGAGCGCAACATTGAGCCCGTGGACCAACCCGTTGACTGCAAGCTTGGTGACAGCGCCCGACCCACGCTCACCGGTATGGACTACTCGCGTCGCCAGGGTGTCCAGAACGGGCTGAACACGGCTGAGCACGTCGACATCACCGCCGACCATGATCATCAAGGCGCCTTGTTCGACTGTGGCGACGCTGCCCGAAACCGGTGCGTCCAGAAACTCTCCGCCCACGGTCTCGACAGCGGCACCGATGCGCTCGACCGTCTCGGGGTCGATCGTGCTCGTCTCGACGACGATCGTCCCGCTCGCCAACCCGGCGACCACTCCATCCTCGCCCAGATACACACGTTCGACCGCATCGTCGTCAGCAAGACTTGAAAGCACCACATCGCAGCGAGCGGCCGCGTCGGCCGCCGATCGGGCGACCTCAACATCGAGCGACGCTGCGACTCGCTCTGCCTTCGCCCGATCACGGTTCCACAGCACGAGTTCGAATCCGGCACCGTGCAGGGTTCCGGCCATGGCGCCACCCATGCGGCCGGTTCCGATCACTGCGACTCGAGTTTTCACCGATGCGGTCATGATTAGTGACACTACACATCGTCGTCCCAAGATTTCCACTACGTTTCGCACTCGTGTGCATTGAGAACCAACGATCACAGCGTCGTAGGCCCCGGACCTCGGCAAACAGTGTCACTGCACATCGAGGAACCAATTCGTATAGTGTCAGTCAAATCACAGACAAGGAGACGGGAGCAATGGCCGAAGGAACAGTCGTCGTCGTCGGCGGGACAGGGGGTCTCGGACGGGCGATAGGTGAGCACTACGCCCAAGCCGGCCATCCGGTGGTCATCACCGGTCGCGATGCGGCCCGCGCCGAAGCCGTCGCGGCAGAGATCGGCGGAGGAGCCAGTGCCGTCGGGTTCGATCTCAGCGA
>CAYTWC010000137.1:4630-5869 GCA_964441975.1 uncultured Acidimicrobiaceae bacterium
AACTTCTCGACTGGGCGACAGGCGGGCCGCTGCCCGACGCGCTCGCCGGCGTCGGACACGTCCATCGTCTTGTTCTCTCGGCGATCGCTCGCGACAGCAACCCCATCTCCGACTACACGATCTCCGATGCGATCATGCTCACGACGATGAAGCTCGTTGGATACACAGCGACCGTCGAGACCCTGTCGAATCGATTTGACGATGAGACATCTGTCGTCCTGTTCGGCGGTCGGGCAAAAGACAGGCCCTATCCCGGATCGACGACGGTGACGACCGTCAACGGTGGAGTCAGCAGCCTCATCCGCACACTCGCACTGCAGCTTGCGCCTGTTCGATTCAACGCCATTCATCCCGGCATCGTGGGAGACACCCCGTTCTGGGAGAACAAGCCGCTCGACGCCGTCGTCGAAAGGACACCCACGAAACGGCTGGCAACCACCGCCGACGTCGTCGACGCTACCGTTTTCCTCCTTGAGAATCCCGCCGTCAATGGAGTGAACCTGTACGTTGACGGTGGCTGGATGCTGATGTGAGGTGACATGCAATCTGTGAACGACGTGCCTGCGGCGATCGATGCAATCGGCGAACGGCTCCGTGAGGCTCGAAATGATGCCGGCATCAGTCAACGCGAACTCGCCCGACGCCTCGGGCTGTCGCCCAGCCTGATCTCCCAGCTCGAAAGCGGAATGTCGAGGCCGTCGGTGGGTACGTTGTACGCCGTCGTGACCGAGCTCGGGATCTCGCTCGACAGCGTGATACGAGGTGTCGACCCGGACAGGGGTGCGAGGGACAGTTCATCCGAGTCCCCGAACGGGCCATCGACCTCCGTGGTACGACGAGGCACCGGACAGTCGATCGACCTGGCATCGGGTGTTCGATGGGAGGAGCTGACCGCCACAGGCGAGGACCAGGTCGACTTTCTTCATGCGATATACGAGGTCGGTGGCACGTCGACGCCGGACGAGTCACTCATGCGGCACCACGGTCGCGAGTACGGCTACATAACCCAAGGAACGCTCGGGATCCAGATCGGGTTCACGGAATACGAGCTCGAGCCCGGCGATTCGATTGCGTTCGATTCAACCACTCCGCACCGACTCTTCAACAAAGGCGACGTACCGGTCCATGCCGTGTGGTTCGTCGTCGGGCGAGACGGGGACACACGGCCCCACTCCTGAACGAGCCACGGATGGCTCGCCCCGATCGGCAGCACGTCGTCGAGCCGGGGACTGCGCTGCG
>CAYTWC010000138.1:0-5865 GCA_964441975.1 uncultured Acidimicrobiaceae bacterium
CGATCCGACTGTGATCGCGTATCTGATAGATCCGACCCTGTTCACAGGAAGACGGATGTCGGTTGCCATCGACCATTCCAATCCGGAATCCCTCGGCAACACATACGACCGTGCGGACGGGTCGGAACCGAATGCAACCGTGATGTTCGACATCGACGCTGACCGGTTCTTCGACCTCGTCGTCGAGCGGTGGTCGCGCCTGTGAGTCGTAGCGGACCGCTCGATGGCGTGTCCGTTGTCGCATTCGACGCCATCGGACCCGTTCCGCTTGCGTGCTCGATGCTCGAGGAGATGGGGGCATCGTTGCTGACCATTGAGCGCCCGCGTGGTGGGGCTGCCCTTCCCGCCGGGCTGGACGAGACCACCACACCCGACGGCCGTGCCTCGGTCCGGATCGATCTCAAGCGTTCCGAAGGCGTCGCTACCGCGAAGCGGCTACTCGCTGAAGCCGACGTGCTGATCGAAGGGTTCCGGCCCGGAGTTCTCGAGCGGCTCGGGCTCGGACCTGACGTCGTTTGTGTTCTCAACCCCGGAATCGTGTTCGCCCGTGTCACCGGCTGGGGTCAAGCCGGGGAGTACGCACCGATGGCTGGCCACGATATCAACTACATCGGACTGAACGGGGTCCTGGCAGGGGTCGGAACCCGGAAGCGTCCGATTCCTCCGCTCAACCTCGTCGCCGACTACGGGGGCGGGACGATGTTCGCGCTGACCGGGATCCTCGCCGCGCTGATCGAGCGCGGTGTGACCGGCGAGGGCCAGATCCTGGACATCGCGATGGTCGATGGGTCCGCCCGTCTCCTCGGGCCGATACGTCATCTCGCCAACGTCGGCGTGTGGAAGGACGCGAGGCAGGCGAACCTTCTCGACGGCGGCGCACCGTTCTACCGCACATACGCGACTTCAGACGGAGGGTTCATGGCAGTCGGGGCACTCGAGCCCGCGTTCTATTCGCATTTCGTCCAAGGTCTTGGTCTCGTTGAGTCCGAATTGCCGAATCGATTTGATCCGCAGAACTGGGATGACCTCGCCGATCGGTTCGCTCTCGTGTTCGCGCGGCGTACCCGCGCCCAGTGGCAGGAGGTGTTTGATGGCACCGACGCTTGTGTCACCCCGGTACTCGCGATGCATGAGGTGATGGACCACCGTCACAACGCACAACGCAGCGCCTTGATCGGTGGGGCCGGCGAGGAGCGACCTGCACCGGCTCCCCGCTTCGATTCGGCACGGTCCGGTGCGGCCGCCGCAGACGCACCAGGCGCACCAGCCGCGGACAAGACGAGCGGTGCATCGGTCCTCGCCGAATGGGGATTCTCCGACGCCGAGGTCGATAGGCTGGTAGCAGAAGGGATCATCGCGCGTCGGTGATTCATTTCGCCGACCGCCCGATCTGGGGCATAATGCCCCACGCCCGCCCCTGAACGGAGACGTATGAGAGCCGTTGTTGTTGGCGCCGGAGCCACGACCCGAGAGTTGATCAGACGCCTCGGCGACAGCTGGGAAGTCACCGTCATCGACCCGGACCCGACGCGTCTTGAATTGGTGGAGCGTGTCAGGGATCTGACAGCGGTCCTCGGTGACGGATCGAGCGCTCTGGTACTCCGAGAAGCGGGCGTCGACAGCACGGTGACCGTGGTTGCAGCCTCTGGTTCTGACGACGTGAACCTCGAGGTCGCCAAGCTGGCGATGGACGCCGGAGCCGAGCACGTGATCACCGTTTGCCGCGCCCCCGAGCGATCGGACGAGTATCGAGCGCTCGGGGCAGAAGTGGTCGTTCCGGCATCTCTCGCGGCACGCGACATGGAGATTGCGATGGAACCACGCAAGCTCGCATCGACGACGTTCTCCGCTGGGAGGGCTGAGGCCATCGAGTTCGAAATCACCCCTGACTCACCGGTCCAAGGCAAAGCTCTGAGGGAGATCCACTCCGAGCTGTGGGTCGTCGCGGCCATTCTCCGCGATGAACGACTCGTGGTTCCCCACGGATCGACGCGTCTGTTGACGGGCGATCGGGTCACCATCGTCGGCTCGGCAGTCGACTTCGCAAATCTGGTGAGGACGTTCGCAGGTGGCGTTTCGCGGTTCCCGCTGGAGTTCGGTCGGAAGGTCGCGGTGGCGATGCGTAATCGTGCTGACTTCGACGGTCCTGTGACCGAGGCAGCGTATTTCGTGCGGAATTCCAACGCGGCGAGCCTCATGGTGGTGCACCAGGATCCGGGGTCGATCAAGAATGCTGCGGATGCCGAGGAGCTCGCGTCCCTGCTCGAGGAGGTCAACACCGAGCAGCTCGGCGTCGAGGTCGAGCTCAGGGGGGTTCCCGGTGACCCGTTCACCGCAACCGTCGACATCTCGAATGAAGAGAGCGTCGGAACGATCGTTGCGGCGATGCCGAAGTCTGCCTGGTTCCGGCTCTATTCCGGAATCCCCAAGACGCTGAACAAGCTGGCTCCAGCGAAGGTCCCGGTACTTCTCACCAGGGGAGATGCGCACTTCGATGCGATCGTCGCGCCTGCTCGGAGGACGATTTCGGGCGATGCAGCCGGGAGGGCTGCAATCGACATCGCTCGACGTTCCGGATCCAAAGTGATTGGCGTCGCTGTGGCGAATCCTACTTTCATGGGTACTGACGACCTCATGGACAAGCGGAAGGCGACAGCCTGGCTCCGTCGCGAGGCGTCCGTGCAGGATGTACCGGTCGAAAGGCATGTCGTGCGGGGAAATCCGGTGCGGGTCATCGCAGATGTGACCGAGGCCGATCGACTGTTGGTGGTTTCCATGCCACAGGGACATGTCGGACGCTGGCGACCCGGGACGGCGGTTTGGGCCGCCGCCCAAGGCGATGGTTCCGTGCTCTTCGTCCCGATGGTCGACTAGATGCTCGGCTTCGCCGTGACCGCCGGGGGAGTCCTCCCCAACGCGACGACGTTCATCGTCATCGGGTTCGCCGCATTCCTGCTCCCATTGGTTGCACGACGAATACGCATCCCGGGAGTCGTGCTCGAGATTCTCTTCGGTCTCATCATCGGTCCCCAGGTCTTGAATCTGATCGCCACCGAGTCGACGGGCGAGGGCTTCGTTCTTGTTCTCGCCGAGATCGGTTTGTTCCTCCTGATGTTCCTTGCAGGGTTCGAGATCGACTTCACGTCTCTCGAGCGAGAGGGCCGCGGCCCGATCATCACGGGGCTCATCGGCTACGCGCTCATCGTCGCGTTGGCATGGTTCGGCTTCGGGTTCGTGGACCTGCCCGACTCGAACGCAAGGATCTTCATGACCTTGCTTGTGTCCGCCGGCAGCGCAGGGATCATCATCCCCGCGCTGCGAGCGGGCAACCGAAGTGGGACGCGCCAGGGGCAGATTGCGATCGTCGTCGGCATACTCGCCGAGTTCCTCGCGGCCACCGGAATCATCGTCTTCTCGGTGTGGTTCCAATCCGGCTGGGGTATCGAACTCCTCGCAGTCCCGCTGTTTGCCATCATCCTTCTCGTGTCCCTGTGGCTCATGCGCACACTGGCGTGGTGGTATCCGGATCGGGCTGCACGATTGTTCGCCGCACACGATCCCGACGAACTCGGTATCCGCTTCAGTCTTGCGTTGCTGTTCGTGTTCGTCGGTCTGTCCATCGCGCTCGGCATGGATCCGATCCTCGGTGCCTTCATGGCAGGGGCGATCTTTGCGTTCGTGTTCCGCAATTCCGGTGACCTCGAAGAGCGTCTGTCCGGGTTCGCCTACGGATTCCTGATCCCGATCTTCTTCATCTCAGTCGGCGTCGCCTTTCCGCTGGATGCCTTGTCCGACCCCGCGGTTCTCACGACGGCGGGAGCGATCATTGCGGTGGCGATCCTCGCGAAGCTGATTCCGGCACCGCTGCTGATGCTCCGTGGGTTGACGTTCCGCGACTCGCTTGGCGCCGGCGTGCTTCTCGCAGGTCAGCTGAGTGTCATCATCGCTCTTGCAGAGGTCGGCGTCCAGATCGGTGCGATCGACGAAGGCTTGTCCGCCGGGGCGGTCCTGCTCGTCGGTGTGACAGCGATCCTGTCGCCGATCGTCTTCAAGATGCTGTCACCGCCACTTCCGAGCGCGGCAGATGCCAGATCCGACCTGACGAGCTCCTAGCTCCCCGCCTGAGCGGGGTCCGTCGCCGGATCGAGCCGTGTCGCTGCCCACGACAGGACCACCACGACGACGAATCCGACGATCGCCATCACAACGGCCCATGTCACATCGCTGTCCGGCATGCCCAGATCGGTGGAATCCACACCGAGAGGCCATGGCCACAACACCCGCAGGGACCCGCCCATCAAACCCACGAGGGCGGCAAGCACGACGTCATGGTGCGTGTTCAGCGCCCAGTTCAGGAATTGGGAGAACAGTGCGAGACCGAGGACTGCGCCGATCGAAAACGTGACGAGAACGGTGATGTCGAGATCGGTCACGGCGGCGAGAACAGGGCCGTACATGCCCAACATGATGAGAATGAAGGATCCCGAGATGCCTGGCAGGATCATCGCGCAGATCGCCACAGCACCTGCTCCGAAGAACGCCCAAAGGGCCGGATCGGCGATCTGTTGCACCGTGTCCTCCGTCGTCCCGCTTCGCAGGCCGAGGACGATGAAGACGGCAACCCCGACACCGAGGGCAACTGCGATGTGCAGGACGGCTTGTGCACGGATCATCCTCCACGCAACGACCATCGATCCGGCGACGAGACCGACGAACAGCGAGGCCATGATCACAGGTTCGTCGTGGAGGAGGGTTTCGATGAGGTGTGCCAGCGTGAACACTGCCGTGAGAATGCCGAGCACGAGGGGGATCAGGAATGCCCATTCAACCTTCCGCATCCAACCCTTGAACGCGTCCAAGTCGCCCTTGATGAGCGATGCGAGCCCAGCGGAGCCTGCGCTCACTGATGCGATGAGCCGCTCGTAGATACCGACGACGAGAGCGATCGTCCCGCCGGAAACCCCGGGAACGATATCGGCTGCACCCATGGCGAACCCGCGCGCGACCGAGACGATGAAAGTACGAATCATGTGGGCGGGAGTGTAGGTTGCCTCGAACGGAAGAGGAGTTCATGAAGGCAGTCGTTCAGCGCGTCTCACACGCCGATGTCGTCGTGGACGGCCGGACGGTCGGAGCGATCGATCGAGGTCTTCTTGTGCTTGTCGGCGTCCTCGTCGCCGACGAGGTACCGGATGCGTTGGCGCTCGCTCGAAAGATCGCCGGCCTGCGGATCTTTCGTGACGAAGCCGGCAAGATGAACCGTTCGATCGGCGACGTCGATGGCTCCATACTCGTCGTTTCCCAGTTCACCCTCGCCGGCGAGGTGCGCAAGGGCCGCCGGCCCTCGTTCGTGAGTGCAGCCGCCCCCATCGACGCGGAACCGCTCGTGGAGATTGTCTGCCAAGAGTTCGCCGCCACTGGCATCCCTGTCGAGCGCGGCATCTTTGGCGCTGACATGACGGTTTCGCTTGTCAACGACGGTCCGATAACGCTCATCGTCGAAACGCACGAGGGAACCGTCTCGTAACGTCAGGCTCCTCGGTTCGGTCCGGTGATCGCCGATGTGCTCTCCGCGAGGAATCGCGTCCCTGCCTCGCAGTGGATCCGGAAGTCGCAGTTCCTGCAGGCTTCCGACGGCGTCGGTTCCCATGGGCCGTCGGCGCCGACCGTGATGAGACGTTCGACCTCGGAACGGGCAGCCGACAGCCACGCGTCATCGACTTCTTCGGTGACTTCCACGAGGTCACCTCCACCGAAGTAGGCGAAGGAAACGGTCATCGACGTCGGTCGATCGAGTGCGACGGCTCCATCCGCTGCAGCGATTGCATAGGCCTGCAGTTGGACCTTCCGCGCCGGGTTGCTGTT
>CAYTWC010000139.1:0-5696 GCA_964441975.1 uncultured Acidimicrobiaceae bacterium
TACACACGATCGGCCCCCGACAGCGCTGACTGGGTCACCGCGTCCACCGCGGTGTTGCCGCCGCCGATCACCGCGACCTTCTTGCCTTCGACATCGGCACGTCCTCCACGGACATCTGCGATGAAGTCGAGCGCGTCTCCCGATCCGGACAGATTCTCTCCTTCGAGGCCGAGTTCGGGGACACTGCCGAGTCCGACACCCACGAACACGGCGTCGTGGTCCGCAAGTATCTCGTCGAATTGGACATCCCTCCCGACGTGGACGTTCGATCGGATCTCAACACCGAGATCCTTGATGAAGTCGACCTCGCGGATCGCTGTCGGCATGTCCATCTTGTAGTTCGCGACCCCGTACGTGTTGAGACCGCCGGGTTCGGGATTCGCGTCGTAGATCACCACGCTGTGACCGAGTTTTGCGAGTTCCGCACCTGCGGACAGACCCGCGGGCCCCGCCCCGATGACACCGATCGAGCGTCCGGTCGGCGCGGCCACCGCAAAGATCCGCTTGCCCCCGAAGACCACATCGTCCGTCGAGAACGCCTGCAGTCTGCCGATGTCGATCGGCCGCTCGTGGAGTTCGTTGAGGACACAGGCCCCGGCACACAGAACCTCCGTCGGGCATACGCGAGCGCATGACCCACCGAGGATGTTCGCCGACAGAATGGTCCGGGCAGAACCAACGAGATCACTCGTGGTGATCTGCTTGATGAACTGCGGCACATCGATGCCTGTCGGACACGCCCGCGTACATGGCGCATCCCAACACATCAGACATCGATGTGCCTCGACGAGCGCCTCGTCCCAGGTCATGGTCGGCGCCGGTTGAAGCGCCGATGCATGTCCGTTCAGTGCGTTCATCTGATCCATACCCGTCCCATTCCGTCGTCGAACCCGTCCGTGCTTCGGCTACTCGCCACCCTCCTGGAGTTCGATCGTCTTCGGAGTCCAATCTGCGCCGACGAGGTCGACACCGTCTGCTTCGAGATTCGCAATCGCCTCTTCAGCGATATCCGTACGATACGCGCCATCGGTCGGAGCGGACGAGAGAATCCCCTCGGAAACTGCGACATCGATGGTCTGATCCCACAGGGACTGCTGCATGAGACCGGCTTTCCCTGAGGCTGGCCAGATCAGGTTGTTGATCTCGTTCAGCATCCACTCCTGGTGCGATGTCCCGAGCGTCGGACCCGCGTCAAGGACGATCTCGACGCATTCGTCGAAGTTGTCCCGACAGAAGGCCCACCCGCGGAGCGACGCCTCGACGAACTTCACTGCGGTCTCGCGGTACGCATCGTCGGACTCAAGCTTGTCCGCGTCTGCCCAGATGGCGTCCTGCAGCATCGCAGTTCCGACATCGTTCCAGTTGATCACGCTCAGATCGGACGGCTGATACAACTCGCCCGTTGCGGGGTTGACGGTCTCAAGTACCTGTGCATACTCGTTGTATGTCATGGCCTGGGCCGCATCGATGTCTCCGCTGAGCAGCGCAAGCATGTCGAACTGCTGCTGGACGAGTTCGACATCTGAGTCGGGGTCGAGTCCTGCGCTTCGCAGGCCGGCGAGCAACTCGAACTCGTTCCCGAAGCCCCAGTTTCCGACCTTCTTGCCCGCAAGGTCAGCAACTCCGGAGATCCCTGAGTCTGCGAAGGACACCTGGAGCGTTGCGGAACGCTCGAACACCTGGGCGATGTTCGTGATGTCCAGCCCTTCCTCCCTCGGTACGAGTCCGCGCGGAACCCACGAGATCGCAAAGTCCGCAGCTCCCGAATCGAGGACCGATGCCGGGACAATGTCGACACCGCCTTCGAGGATCTCGACGTCGAGTCCGACATCCTCATAGAAGCCCTCTGCCAACGCGGCGTAGTAGCCAGCGAACTGGGCCTGGGTGAACCACTGCATCTGGAGCTTGACCGGCGTCAAGTCGCCGCTGTCCGCCCCGTCGTCGGAACCGCACGCGGTCGCGATCATGGCCACGACGGCCAGGACGATCAGCCATCGCGCGGTTCGTTTCCGTCTCCCTTTCAGCATTCGTTTCTCCTCACTGTCAAGCAACTCGCTGTCACGCATCCACGAGCCGGTGGTCGGTTCGCCACGGTGTGGCGATCTTCTCGAAGCCTCCACTCACCAAGTACAGCAGGATGCCGAGCACGCTTCCAGCGAGAACAGCTGCCCAGGCATCTGCATACCTCGTCAAACCCGCATTCTGGACGATGAGGGGGCCAAGGGCGTCCTGTCTGCCCCCGAAATATTCAGCCACGATCGCGCCGATCACAGCAAGCGAGGATGCGATCTTGAGAGCAGTGAAGAAGAACGGAAGTGCGTTGGGAATCCGAACCATGCGGGTGATCTCCCATTCCGATGCGGCGTAGGAGTGCATCAACTCGAGCTCGGTACTGCCTACCTCCGTCAAGCCGCGTGTCGTGTTGATGAACACGGGGAAGAACACGAGGATCACGACGATCGCCTGATTCGAGGTCGGCGACAACAAGCCGTACCAAGCGTTGAAGATCGGGGCAAGCGCGATGATCGGAATAGCGTTGAGGGAGATCGCCAACGGTGTCAAGGTTTCGTTGGCGAGTCGGAATCGTGAGACAAGCAACGCCCAGACGACTCCGAGCATGACGCCGACGATGAGCCCGGTTACAACCACGAACCCCGTACTGAGCGTCGCCGTCCAGATGACCTCCCAGTTCTCGAAGAACGCTTCGAGAATGCTGCTCGGCGGCGGGAGCACGAAGCCGTCGGGATCGGCGACCAGGAGCGTCACCTCCCACACGGCCAGTCCTACGACGCCGAGTGTGATGGCGGGCATCGGGCCGCGAGAGAACACCGTCATGGCGTGTGCTCGAATCGCAGCGCCTCGCGGACCACCGTTACTTCCTGGAAGAAGTCCTGAGACTCACGCGTGTCAATCGTCCGGTGCCCGAGGTCGACCGGGATGTCGGCTGCAATCCGACCCGGCCGCGGGGACATGACGACGACACGCGTCGAGACGTACACCGCCTCGGGAATCGAGTGGGTCACGAAGACAACGGTCGTCCCGGTCTTCTCCCAGATGTCAAGCAGCTCCGTTTGCATGTGTTCGCGGGTCATCTCATCAAGAGCGCCGAACGGCTCATCCATCAGTAGGAGGGAGGGGCGGAAGGACAGCGAGCGTGCGATCGCTACGCGCTGCTGCATTCCGCCGGACAGTTCCCTTGGATAGTGGCCCCCGAACTCGGGAAGTTTCACCAGCTCGAGCATCTCTGCCGCCCTGGCCTTGCGATCCGCCTTCGACCAACCCATGAGTTGGAGCGGAAGCTCGATGTTCTGTTCGACGGTTCTCCACGCGAAGAGGCCTGACGTCTGGAACGCCATCCCGTAGTCGCGGTCGAGTCTGGCTTGCTCTGCTGTCTTCCCGTTGACCGAGACCGAACCGGCGGTCGCCTTGGTCAATCCCCCGATCAGCCGGAGCAGCGTCGACTTGCCGCATCCCGACGGACCGATCAGCGACACGAAAGCTCCGGTCCCGATCGTCAGATCGATGGAGTCCAGAGCGTGGACCTCGTTCGGTCTCCCCGCGTTGAATGTCTTCGAGACATTGTCGATCGAAACTGAGACCGCCTGGTCGGTCATGGGATCACCGTGCTTCCTTGCTTCCTGGACGTGAAGACGTACTCGAACGCTGTGACGATCATGACGGCGACGATGCCGAGCATCGCCGCCCCGATCACGGTCGCGTACAGACGCGACGGTCCGGTCGTGTAACGGCTTGCGAAGTCGAGGATGAGCCTCCCGAGACCACCTCGCACCCCACCGGAGATCTCGCCCACGATCGCACCCACGATGGCGGCGGTCGCGGCAATCTTGAAGGCCGCGAACAGATAGGGCATGGCCGCAGGCAACTGGAGGCGGTAGAGCGTCTGTCCCCGACCCGCTGCATACGACTGCATAAGCTCGAGTGCGGCCGGATCCGCACTGTGGAGACCGCGGATGCCGTTCATGGCGACCGGGAAGAAGGTCAGATAGGTGGCGATGATCGCCACCGACATCCAACCCGTCCACTCGAACGGGAGCCAATCGAGCGAGTTCGATCCCCAGATGACGATGATCGGAGCGATTGCTACGAGGGGGATGGTCTGGCTGGCGACCAAATAGGGCGACATCCCGCGCTCGAGCCACCGCGACCGCAACATCACCACGGCAAGTCCGAAACCGAGAATCATGCCGAAGAGAAACCCGAGAGCCGCTTCCCTGAACGTGAACAGGGCTGCTTCGGCGATGAACACACCGAGCGGTTTGTCGGAGTTTCGCTGGGGTGGTTCACCGAACTCGGCCAAGATGTCAAGGAGGGGCGGCATCGTGAGGTCGTCGGTGCGAGGCAACACTCGTCCGACGACGGGCCACTCCGTCTGGGCGTCGTCGATGGCCTCACCGAAGGCCTTGTACCCGCTGTAGGCAAGACCCAGAACGACGACGAACACCGCAAACACGACGACGCGTCGCACGAGCCGTTTGGAAGCCTTGACGCGTTCGTGTCGGGCGAGTGCCCTCGCTGCCTCATCCCGTGACGTCACGCGGCGGGGCTAGACATTCTGTGGGAAACCGAGGTCGATCGAGCTCGTAGCCGGATCGGGCCATCGACTCGTGACAACCTTGGCCTTTGTATAGAAATGGATCCCTTCGGGTCCGTAGGCGTGGGCATCCCCGAACAGCGAGTCTCCCCATCCGCCGAAGCTGTAGTAGGACACGGGAACCGGAACTGGGACATTGATGCCGACCATGCCGGCGTCGACGTCGATCTGGAACCGCCGTGCCGCACCGCCGTCACGGGTGAAGATCGCCGTTCCGTTCCCATACGGGTTGTCCGCGATCAGTTTGACAGCCTTCTCATAGCTGTCGACACGCACCACGCCGAGGACGGGTCCGAAGATCTCCTCGTCGTAGCACGCCATGCCGGGCGTGACGTTGTCGAGCAGCGATGGGGCGAGGAAGAAGCCGTCGCCCTCGAAGTCGGCAGCACGACCGTCGACCACCACGGTTGCCCCTTCGTCCGTTGCGTTTGCGACGAAGGACGCTACACGATCGCGGTGCGCGGCGGTGATGAGCGGCCCCATCTGGGAATCCTCGTCCATCCCGTCCCCGACCGTCACGGTAGGAATCCGTTCCTTGATCGCGTCGATGAGCGGGTCGGCCGATCCACCGACGGCGACGACCACCGAAATGGCCATGCATCGTTCGCCTGCGGATCCATATGCGGCACTGACCGCTGCGTCAGCGGCAAGCCCGATGTCTGCGTCGGGTAGCACGACCATGTGGTTCTTCGCGCCTCCGAGGGCCTGCACCCGCTTGCCATTGTTGGTTCCTGTCGTGTGCACGTATTGGGCGATCGGTGTCGATCCGACGAACGACACCGCTGCCACATCCGGGTGCTCGAGCAGTCGGTCGACCGCGACCTTGTCGCCCTGAACGACATTGAACACACCGTCGGGCAGACCGGACTCCGCGAGCAATTCGGCTGCGAGCAGATTGACGGATGGATCCTTCTCGGAGGGCTTGAGAACGAAGGTGTTCCCAGCCGCGATCGCATTCGGATACATCCACATGGGCACCATTGCGGGGAAGTTGAACGGGGTGATGCCCGCTACCACGCCGAGCGGTTGGCGGAACGAGTACACGTCGATGTCGGTCGATGCCTCGTTCGAGAAGGAACCCTTG
>CAYTWC010000140.1:0-5674 GCA_964441975.1 uncultured Acidimicrobiaceae bacterium
CAACAATCCTCGCCGGCTGTGATGATCCTTCTTGTGGGTCTTCAGGTGCTCGGTGAGATGGTTGATGCGTTCTGTGAGCAACGCAACCTGGACCTCCGGCGAGCCGGTGTCCGTGGCGTGCGTGCCATATTCATTTAAAACAGTTTGCGTGTCGTTCACGAGGTACTTTCCTACGCGAGTAAGTGGTCGGGCGATTGCCCAATGGGCATGATAGCGGGTCGTGGGCGTAGTACTGCTTCTGATTCCGGAATCCGATTCCACCGATCCGCGTGGGGGTCACGTGGCGACCGCTTCGACTTCGATCTCCACCTTCCACGCGGGATCGAGGAGACCGGCGACGATGACCATCGTCGCGGCCGGATCCGACGCACCGAAGGTCTCCTTGTGGGCTCGGCCGACGTCATCTGCATCGGCGGCATCGGTGATGAACATCCGTGTGCGGATGACGCCCTCCATCGATCCACCGAGGCTCTCGATCGCCTCGCGTGCGATCTCGGCACAGCGCAGCATCTGGCCGTAGGCGTCCGACGCCAGATCGTCTCCGGGGAGCGGCACCGGTGCTGATCCGGCGACCTCGATCCGATCGCCGATCCGAACGGCCCGTGAGAAGCCATACATGGGTTCGTAGGGTGACACACCGTGGAACCGAGCACCTTGCATGGTCGCGATCCTACATCGCCTTCGTGTGCCCTCCACCGTTCGCCCTCGCAATCGAGAAGGAAGGCGAGACCGAACGACCCAGCCCAGGGCACGACCCGGGTTCATCCAACTCAGCCCTGAGACACTCCGCGACCAGCGGACTGACGAGAACCGACGCGTGCGCCTCGCTGACCCGTGAGCGGAAGGCGAAAAGGTTCCCGAGGTACCAGAGCGCGTGCGGCTTGTCGTCGACCAGATCGAAGACCCGCAAGTCATCCGGCTGTCCATGGAAGTTCGTCACCGCCGCATCGCGATTGCGAATGGCGACGACCTCGACGCCGGCCTTGTCCCCGAGACCAGCCCGAATGTCCCTACACGAGAACCCGTCGCACCGGATCGGATCGAAGCCACCGTCATCGGGGATGTGTTTACCAAGTTGCCAGCCCAATCCACCCACCGACTGGAGGATGCCAGTCACTCCGGCTGCGATCGCTGGATCCAGGAGCGCCGCTCCTCGGTAGCCGTCGATGGGAGGTCTCAAGCCGGTGTCGATGTCCGCGATCAGTTCTGTTCCGACGGCACCGCCGCGAGAATGATGCACCGAGTAGATGTTGGCGTTGTCGACCGAGAGCTCCCGCAGAAGCGAGTCGAGTTCCGATGCGGCAGCCTGGGTAGACACCGTCCGTGATGAATCCGTCGACGAGACACCGCCGTCGACGGTGCTGTAGTCGAACGCGACGATCCGATCCGGGGCCACGCCGATCTCCCGAACCAGGTAGGAGAAATCGCTCGGCGACCCGCCATCACCGTGGACGACGACCACCAACGGGTCGTCGCGCCTTCTGCGGTACCCCGTTGCCGTTGCGGCCGCGCCGGCTGCCGCAGCAAGCGGCAGTGGAACCACCGGAACGTTCGCAGGACCGGAACCCGGATTCGGAGTCGAGAGCGGAGTCGCCGTTCGGAGGACAGGGTTCGGGGCGAGTCCGAGCCCTTCCCCTGGCGATGTATCCGGCGGGATGTCCGACGGTCCGGCGGCGATCGCCATCCCAAGCACCACTGCGACCATCATCAACGGCTCCTTCCCTCTCGGGAAGTGCGGGCCACCCCAGCATGCACTGTGCCGATCCACAGGACAAGACCCCTGTGCGCATCACCCGGTCTCGAACACGCGCACTACGTCGAGCGGAACCATGACGGGCGGCACCAACATACCGATCGGAACGATCGCCGGCATCGCGACTATCAGGGTCGAGCAGCCGGAGCGCCCTCCATCCCTGTTGACCCGGTTCGCTCCCTCAGCTATCGCTGTCAGACTCACCTTCGAAGATCGACTTTGCGACGTCGATGTCGGCCTCGATCTGGGATACGAGCGCACCGACCGATGCGAATCGCTGTTCGTTGCGGATCCGATCGATGAACGAGACCCGAACCGTCTTGCCGTACAGCTCGATCTCGGTGCCGTAGAGGTGGACCTCGATGGTCTCCTCTCCCCCACCGAACGTCGGACGCGTACCAACGTTTGACACGCCGTTGATCGTGACACCGTCGACCTCACAGGTGACGGCGTACACGCCTCCCGCAGGGCGAACGAGGCCGTCCGGCATGGTGATGTTCGCAGTCGGGAACCCGATCGTGCGGCCCCGTGCGTCACCGGGTACGACCACTCCTTCGATCTCGAACGGCCGTCCGAGCATTCGTGCCGCCAGCCCAACGGACCCTGACGCGATCGCTGCGCGGATGGACGACGATCGCACCTCCGTTCCGTGGAGGTTCACGATCTGCGTCTCGACGACATCGAACCCGGTCCTCTTGCCGATCACCCGCAGATCGTCGACAGTCCCCTGGGCCTGATATCCGAACCGAAACCCGCGCCCAACAGCGACGAGCGCTGAGTTGAGGGCACCCACGAGGAACCGTGCCACGAAGTCGTCCGGCGACAGGTATCGGACCTTGTCGTCGAAATCGATCACCCCCACAGCGTCGAGGCCCGCGTCACTCAGCAACTCGATGCGACGATCGATGATGGTGAGCAGAGGCGGCGGATCGTCAGCACGGACGACGGCGTCAGGATGGGTGCCGAAGGTGAGCGCGCACAAGGGAAGCCCTTCCGCAGCGACCCGTAGAGCGTCGAAGACGGCGAGATGTCCACGGTGAACTCCGTCGAACACACCCACGGCCACGGCGTAGTCGGTGCGATCCGTGTTCCAATCTGTCGGGTCGTTCCTGAAGACCTTCAAGTGAGAACCACCTCTGGTAGGAGAAGCTGTTGGTCTCGACGGTACACTGCCAGCAGCCGCTGGTCGGCATCGACCATCAAGGCGAAGGACTCGACATCGGCGGCATCCTGCACGCTGTCGACTTCAAGCCTGGCTCCGTTCCGCACGCGGAAAGCCGTCCCCTGATCGAGACTGACGGTCGGTAGATCGCCGAGCGCATCCACGACGGGGCGGACAATCGACGCAACGTCGTCGTTCGCAACCGCATCGACGACATCTCCGACCTTCACCGCGGATTCCGTTGTGAGCGAGCCGTTGCGCGTTCTCCTGAGTGCGGTCAGATGGGCCCGTCCACCGAGGGCTCGGGCCAGATCGTCCCCGAGCGTCCGGACATACGTCCCAGTGGAACACACCGTTCGGAACGTCACCTCCGGGTAGTCGGAGGGAGCGAAGTCCACCAATTCGAGTTCGTGGATCGTCACGGGTCTGGCCTCACGGTCGACGTCTTTCCCCTCTCTCGCGAGTTCGTACAAGCGCCGTCCCTCGACTTTGCGAGCAGACACCATGGGTGGTATCTGGTGGATCTCACCGCGGAACCGGCCCATGACCTCTTCGACCTGCGACGCTTGGACCGGCATCGGGTCACGTGACAGGACCGCACCATCGGCATCAAGGGAGTCTGTGGCAACACCGAACTGGGCGGTGGCGATGTATTCCTTCGTGGCTCCCTGCACGAAGCGCAGCAGTCTTGTCGCGCCCCCGACTCCGAGGATGAGAAGCCCCGTTGCCATCGGATCGAGCGTTCCCGCATGTCCGACCTTCCCACCAACCGTATTGCGGACCTTCGCAACCACATCGTGCGACGTCCAGCCCGGTTCCTTGTCGATGAGGATGAACCCGGGTTCCGAGATCGTCACGGCAGGGCGGCGGTTATCCGACCGATGACGGCATCGGGCGCAAGCGAGGTCGTGAAACCGGCAGCGTTGTGGTGACCACCGCCGACGAACATTCCGGCGATGTCAGCGACAACGCGCGACCGCAGGCTGCCCTTCCATACGTCGGGCTTGGTCTGCTTGAGGAGACACGCGACGTCGGTCCCACGCGCCATCCGTACGAGATCGATCAGCGCGTCCGCCTCGTGGTACCCGATCCCCGATGCTTCAAGATCTTCCAGCGTCATCATTGACCAGACGAACTTGTTGTCGACGTCGAGAACAGCACGGTCGAGGACCCGAGAGGCAAGGGTGTAGTACCCGAAAGGCGCCTCCTCGAACAGTTTCTGCCCGATCGCATCCGGCTGCACTCCTGCTTCGAGCAGTGCCCCGGCGATCTCATGGGTGCGGGGCGAGGTCGACGAGTACTGGAATCGACCGGTGTCGGTCACCAGCCCGGTGTACAGCGCGGTCGCGACCGGTTCGGAGATCGGCCATCCGAGTTCGACGAGCACGGAATACACCAACTCGGTTGTCGCAGCCGCGGTCCGGTCAATCAGAAGCACGTCCCCCCACGCACCATCGGAGATGTGGTGATCGATCACAGCAAGCGTCTTCGCCGAACCCATGGCCCCGGCCAGGGTCCCGACCCGCGACGGCACCGACGTGTCGACAGCGACGGCGAGGTCGAGGCCCTTCGGGTACTGCGATGGTGGCACCAAGACCGACACGTCGAGGAAGGACATTTCGTCGGGCACGACGAACGGCTCGGCGAACGACGCCACCGCGTCCTTCCCTGCTTCTCTGGCTGCGTAGGCGAGACCGATCATGGAACCGAGCGCGTCTCCATCTGGACCGACATGACCCACGACACCGATGGTCTGGGCAGAGTCGATCGCGCGAGCCATCCTCGAGACGGCGGCTTGGTCAGGCACCTTGGTCTCCTCCAGTGTCTTGATCCTGGATCACGGATCCTTGATCCGAAGCATCGCCTTCGGCTTGCGTGTGCGATCTCGGATCTCGGATCTCCTCAGCGTCACCGAAGTCGAGCGTCTTCACCATTTCGTTGATCTTCAGTCCCTCGTCGATCGCAGGGTCGACCCGGAACTCCAACTTCGGCGTGTTGCGCATCCGAACCTCCCGACCAAGCACACGCTGGAGATGCGGTATCGCCGATGTGAGACCGGCGGCGGTTGCCTGCTTCTCCTCGTCGGATCCCATCGCCGAGTAGAAGACGATGGCATAGCGGAGATCCGGACTCGTTTCGGCTCCGGTGATCGTGACGAATCCGATCCGTGGATCCTTGAGACCGGGAACAGCGTCGGCGATCACTTCACGGACGAGCTCGTTGACCTTGCGCATCCGTGGGCTGGTCTGACGTGCCAAGGCGCAGCTCCTCGGTCAGGTTCTGGCGACTTCGTTGACCTCGTAGGACTCGATCGTGTCGCCGACTTTGATGTCCTTGAAGTTGGCGAGACCGATGCCGCATTCGTATCCGGCTGCAACGGTCGGTACGTCGTCCTTGAAGCGACGCAGCGAGACGATGCGCCCGTCGTAGGCGACCACCCCGTCGCGAACGAGACGTGCACGAGCATTCCTGTTGATGGACCCCTCGGTCACGTACGACCCAGCGACCATACCGAGGCGAGGTGCTCTGAATACCTCCCGCACCTCTGCGACTCCGAGGAACTTCTCGACCTCCTCCGGGGACAATTCACCGACGAGCAACGCTTCGACGTCGTCGAGCAGCTCGTAGATGATCGAGAACGTGCGGATGTCGATGCCGATCTTCTTGGCTGCGGCACGAGCAGGAGCATCCGGACGGGCGTTGAATCCGTAGATGATCGCCCCCGACGCCTCGGCGAGTGTGACATCGTTGGCGGTGAT
>CAYTWC010000141.1:0-2748 GCA_964441975.1 uncultured Acidimicrobiaceae bacterium
CGCGCTCCAGAGCGCCATGCGATCATCCGACCAGCTGCCATTTGCCGTCGGGCAGGTCGGCATCATGGTCGCGCTGGCCAAATTCGGTGCGCTCCGATTGGACGAGGCGGCCGCCGATCTCGAAGCTCTGGTGGCGAAGGCGGACGGACCGGCACGCGCGATGCTCGGGATGACACTCGCGAGCACCGGTGCCGCGGTCGGGGACATCACAAGGATGGCCGAGGTGGCGCATGGGGCGGCGCAGTCGATGGAGGCGGTAGACCCGTTCGGCATGCGGGCCATGGCGCTTGGTGTTGCTGCGATTCTTGACGCGACATCGAATCGTCGCGATGACGCCGACTACGTACAGATTCTGTCAACTTCCGCGCACGGGCAACCCCGAGTGCGCGTCTGGACCTCGCGGGGGAAGGCCTGGGCGATGCACGTTGGTGGGGATACGGACGCAGCGGTCGCCGAGCTGGTCGCCGGGGCTGAAGCCTGCCAAGACGGGGAACATCTGCTGTGGGCCGCGCTGTGTTTGCACGATGTCGTCCGGATGGGCAGGGCTGAGCTCGTCGTCGACACCCTCGAACAGCTTTCCGACCGTTGTTCCGCAAGCCTCGTCGAGGCGATGGCATCCCACGCTCGCGGACTCGTCGATTCCGACGCGGCGGCGCTGCTTGACCTGTCGGGACGATTCGCGCACGGTGGCGCCCACCTTCTCGCAGCTGAAGCGGCAGCTGGCGCAGCGACGGCATTTCTCGGAACCGGCATGCCGTTCGAAGCTGCTCGATGTGACTTGGCTCGTGCGCGGTCCGTGAACCGGTGTGTCGGGGCCGCGACGCCGCCCCTGGATGCGCCTCCTGCCGTTCTCACCCAGCGCGAGTTGGAGGTCGCTCTCGATGCGGCAAGCGGCATGGCGAGCCGGTCGATCGCCGAAGCACGGTTCATCTCGCCGAGGACCGTGGACAACCACCTACGGTCCGTCTACCAGAAGCTCGGTGTCGGAGGCCGTGACCAGCTGAGCGACATCGTCGCGGATCTGCCTTAGATCGGTCGATACGATCGCGTGAACCACGGTATCGGCAGGTCGGCCTCTGCCACATTGCGACGATAGAGGCCCACGAGCACGCCGAGTTCAGCTTGTACTTCACAATCGGCGATCAGATCGCGCCGGTCGACGTCGTCACCGCACGTATCGATGGCCATGGAGAGGCGATCGATGATCGACAGTGCTGTGGAGCGTGCTCCGAAGCGAACCGCCAACTCTGCGGACGCGAGGTGCCCCAACAGCCGGATGCGACTCAGCCATCCTCGGACGAACGCGTCCCGCTCGATCGACAGCACGTACTGGTAGAGCCAAGAGCTGTCGATCCCGTCGATGATCCCGTCCCCATCGGAGTCGGCAACGGCGGGATTGGTGCCGGTGAGCAATTCCTCGGTGTTCGTCAGTCCGTCACCATCGGGATCGACACCGGAATCCGGGATCTCGAAGCGGTGGTCCAGGATCCGGGCGGTGCCGACGGGGTCGACGCCGATTACGACGATGCGATGGCTGCCCGGTGGGAGACTGGGCAGGGAGCCTGCGAATCCGAAAGTGCCGTCTGCAGACACAGGTGCGCTACCGAGGAATACCGGTTCGCTGAAGACGTGGATTCCGACCTGTGTCCCCGGCTCGAATCCTCCGCCTTCGATCATGATCGGTCCCGGGGTTGACGGTGGGGTCGGCGTCACGACGACGGGGCCTGCAGAAGGCGCATCCGGTGCGGTGACGAACACCCGGAACGTCTCGGTGCTCGAATTGGTTGGGTTGCCGGCCTCGTAGGCCGTGTAGGTGATCTCGAACACACCGGCGGCCTGACCTGCGTTCGGCTCGAAGACGAAGATGCCGTTGATCACCGCGTTGAAGGGGATGTCGCCACCCCATGCGTGATCGAGTGGGAGACCCTCAGGATCGACCGCCGTGGGTGTGACCACGAGCTGCTGGCCAGCGACCACGAACTGGTCATCGATAGGGTCGATCGCCGGTGGAAGGTCCGGGACTTGTGTGTTCCCGAAGTCGTTGTCCGCCACGTCCTCACCGGCCGCGACCGAGATCCGGTGGGGGCCGTCGAATTCGGGGAACGTCTGGTCGTAGCCGACCGGGATCTCTTGACGCACCACCCAGTCTCCCGGAACGACGGGGTTGAACGAATAGCTGCCGTCACCGCCCGATGTTGTGGTGGGTTCTCCCGAACCCCGTGTGCCGTCGTCGTCGAGGTCGAGGTACAGGGTGATGCCTGCCATGGGTGGCTCACCAGCGTCGAAGGTGCCGTCCCCATCGGGGTCGAACCAGACGGTGCCGCTGATGGACCCCATCGATTCTGGGGACACCGCCACGACGTCGTCGACACCGACGCTCTCGATGATCTCGAGCAGCAACGGCGGCGTCACCGTAGGTGTGTCGGAGACGACGAGGCTCTCGGTGACATTCAGGACGAGCGCAGGTGTGACGGAGGGATCGTCTCCGACCGTGACCGTCTCGTCGATCGACAGGACAAGAGGTGGAATGACGCTCGCTTCGTCGCCGATCGTGACCCCTTCCACCACGATGATCGAGAGTGGTGGTGTGACGGTGACGTCGTCACTGACGGCGATGCTCTCCACCACCTCGAGGACGAGAGGGAAGTCTGCCAACATTGCCGTGTCGACGACCGCGATGGTCTCGTCGATCGAAAGGACGAGCGTTGGCGTGTCGCCGAGGACGTCGATCGAGAAGGTCACGAACCC
>CAYTWC010000141.1:2848-5652 GCA_964441975.1 uncultured Acidimicrobiaceae bacterium
GGATAGGTGACCTCGAACGTTCCGGTCATGTCCCAGATCACAGCCCGTCCGTCGGACTGACCGACGATGAGTCCATTGTCGTTCACGTCGTACGCTGCAGAATCGCTCCCACCCGGGAGGAAGCCGAGGGGTTGGATCCCGATTCCTGGTCTCCATAGGAACGCTTGCCCTGAGTCGGTGGGCGTGGAGGAGGTCCCGCTCCAACCGACGACCCAGCCAGCCTCGTTCAAGCCCCATGCGTAGCTGTGGGAGTCGCCCGGCAGGGTGCCGATGACCGTCGCTGTCGCGCTCGGCGATGACCAGTATGCGGCGATGTTGTTGCCGCCCGAGTTGACGGTTCCTGCGATCGCACCGGATGAGTTCACCGCGCGGGCGACACCGGGATCCGGCATGTCGACGAGTCCGCCGCCGGAGGTCCATGTCTTGCCGTTGCCGGCCACGAGCCCGTTGTGGATGGCTGTCGGGCTGAACGTGTCGTCGGCGATCACGGAGAGGGAGTCGGGTTGACCGACGAACCCGCAGATCAGGAAGTTGTTGCCGCACGGGTCGACCGACGTATCGGGCCGGTACCAACCGGTCACCGTCCCGTCGTCGTCGATGCCACGGACCTCACGGAGATTTGTGACCGGGTCGATGTACGGAGGCGACGAGATGTACGAGAATCCGTCGGTCTCGCTCCAGTGGAACATGCGGTCGCCTGTCGCACCGTTGAGGCGCAGGTTGCCGACGATCTCGCCGTTGTCGTTCATGTCCGCGACGTCGAACTTCGAAGTCAGGTTGCCGGCCATGAATGAATAGGCGAACGGCTCGACGACCCCTGACCCCTTCCACAGGAGGCCACTGGTGCGATTGACGGGCGGCGACGCATCGAAGTCGAACCATTGCGCTTCCTCGACGACGATCCAGTTGTCGTTGTTGATCTCGGTGGCGACGCCACCGTTCGCCGAGAACGTCCCGGTTCCCGGGACGGTGAGGATGCGGACACCAGCGTCGTTCACTTCGACGATCGGTGTCGCCGCGGCCGGTAATCCTGACAGCAGGAGGAGGGCTGTCAGGACTGCGATCAGTCGTCGATGGCGGATTTGTCGCATGGTCCTCTTCGTCAGTCTTCTGGGTCGCTGATCACGATCGTCACGGTCTCGGTGATCCCGATCGACTCGCTACCTGGATCGTCGTCGTCCGTCTCGGTTGGAGGCGCTGTCGTCGACGTCGCGCTAGATGCGGTCGTCGTCGTGTGGTGCACTTCAGTGGTCGAGGGAGCAGTCGCTGGTGCCTGTGTGGTCGTCGAAGGGCCCGGCGACGCCGAACACGACGCCGTCGTCAGGGCAACCACGATGGCTACGAACGATCCGATCCTGCGAGACGCTCGCACCGAATCAGCCGGAGGTGAACGTGAATTCGATGCTCACCTGTATCGACTGACCCGCCGTCACGATGTACTGCGCCCCGTCGCCATCGCGGATCGACTTCGAGCTGAACAGCCGTGAACCAGCTGGCGCCGAGGGACATTCGGCGACGCCAGGCTCGCACTCGAGCGACAAAGTAACAGCCTGGACCTGACCAATCTCTCCGTCCTGGTCAGCGATCACCGTTCCCTCGAGCGTGAGCACACCATCGGCAGTCGTTGGCGTCAAGGGTTCCGCGCAGATGCCGCCACATGGCCCATCTGCCGCAGTCTCGCTGTAGACGTCGAAAGCCCAGTTCGCGATTCGTCGCTCTCCGCTCAGTACCTCCGCAACGGTTTCGAGGCCCGATGCCACGACTTCGTTGTGGAACTCGATCGTGCGGTCGAAGGTGCCATCGGCGTCGTAGACATCCAGTGTCCAATCGCCATGGACGACGATGCCCTCGGCTTGCGGTGCCGATCCCTCGGTCGTTCCGGCACAACCGGCCATGAACAGTGTGGCGGCTACGACCGCCAGCAGAGCCTTCCTTCGCATGTGTATTCCTCCGATAGAACTCGTACGCGCGGCCAACAGACCACGCTCCGTCACCGTATGGCAACGCAGACGAACGAGCACTACTCAACGCAGGACTCGGATTACTCATTTGACGGTTCTTGTCCCAGCTCCGAGGGAATCCCACTGCTTGTCGCCGCCGCGGATTACGGTTCCTGCAATGGCGGATCAGGCGACATTCGAAGACGATGCGATGGAGTTCGCTCCACAGTTGTACTCGGCGGCGCTTCGGATGACGAGGAATCCAGCCGACGCAGAAGACGTCGTCCAGGAGACATACCTCAAGGCGTATCGAGGATATGGGTCGTTCAAGGAGGGCACCAACCTCAAGGCCTGGCTGTACCGGATTCTCACCAACACGTACATCAACAAGTACCGGAAGGCGCAGCGCCGACCGAACGAGGTCGAACTCGGCGAACTGCAGGACATGTACCTGTTCCGACGCCTCGGTGAGCAATCGGGAGCAACGGAGAGTGCTGAACGCCAGGCACTGGACATGTTCGTGGATCAGGACATCATCGACGCGATCGAGTCGCTGCCGGAGGCATTCAGGATGCCTGTGCTGTATGCGGACGTCGACGGATTCTCGTACAAGGAGATCGCTGAGATCCTCGACATCCCGATCGGAACGGTGATGTCGCGGTTGCATCGGGGAAGAAAAGCACTGCAGCGACAGTTGTACGACCTGGCAGCAGAACACGGACTCGTGGAGCCAAACGAATGAGCGACGGACGAATGAGCGGTAGCGCATGAGTGGATGCTCAAATGCGGTCGAGTACGTGTATCAGTACATCGACGACGAGCTGACCGTGACGCGCCGAACGCGCATCCGCTGGCATCTCAAGC
>CAYTWC010000142.1:0-3215 GCA_964441975.1 uncultured Acidimicrobiaceae bacterium
CCGGGTGCGCGCCTCGAGGTGGCGGTCCTCCCAGCGCTCGATCAGGCGCTCCGCACGCGCGGCGGCCGGCTGCGGGTCGAGGTCGGAGAACCGGTCGCGGTTCTGGGTGCGATCGGCAGCGACGCGGCGGTCTACTGGAACCGCGACCACTCGCCGTATGCGCAAGAGCGCGATAGAGCGGTGGCGAGAGTCGTCGGTCGGGTCTCACAGCACGAAGGTTCATACATCCACGGACCCGGAACCGTGGTGAAATCCGACGGCTCGTCGTACCAGGTGTTCTCGGCGTACTGGAATGCGTGGGCGAACATGCCGGTGATGGATCTCCTCGGCGATGCCCCGTCTGTGTCGATCGCAGCCGACCCCGGCCAGGGGATCCCGGCGTTCACTCCGATGGCGGGAACAGGTGAATCGGCGGCATCGGAACGGCTGGCTGACTTCCTCGAGCGTGTCGACACCTACGACCGACACCGGGATACTCCGGCCCTCGAAGCGACGTCGCGGATGTCGTCGGATCTCAAGTTCGGCACCATTGCACCCCACAGGCTGTTCGTCGAGGTCGCCGATGCGACGCCGGGACGCCTCGCGTTCATACGTCAGTTGGCATGGAGGGACTTCTACGCACAGGTGATGGCAGAACGACCCGACACGGTTCGAACCGCCTACCGGCCGGAGTTCTCGTCCATCCCGTGGGACGACGACCCCGACGGCTTCACGGCTTGGACGGTCGGGCGCACAGGTTTTCCGCTCGTCGACGCCGGGATGCGCCAGTTGGCGGACCAAGGCTTCATGCACGGACGGGTCCGCATGGTCACCGCATCGTTCCTGACAAAGGATCTCTTGATCGACTGGCGGCGCGGCGAGCGATGGTTCCGCAGGCATCTCATCGACGGTGACGTTGCCCAGAACGTCGGCAACTGGCAGTGGGTGGCGGGAACCGGCGTCGATGCGGCGCCATACTTCCGGGTCTTCAACCCGACGACCCAGGCTCGGCGATTCGATCCCGACGGCGAGTACATCCGCCGATGGGTTCCCGAACTGCGCGACCTATCGACGAAACACATTCACGATCCGTGGGCGCACGCCGCACACGACGTCGAACTCTACGAGATGCTCACACGGTCCGGATATCCGCAACCGATTGTGAACCATGCGGAGGCGAGGATCCGCACCATCGAGGTGTTCGCGGCGGCGAGGCGGGGCAGCTGAGGCGCAGTTGATTGCGGTGCGGGTGGGGAGACTCGAACTCCCACATCTCTCGATACCAGATCCTAAATCTGGCGCGTCTGCCAATTCCGCCACACCCGCGTGACCTGTCGCTGCAGGCATTGTTGCATGCGTCGCGAAAGCAACATGCCGAAGCCCCCGACGTGCGGGGGCCTCCGGTGGGTCGCCGGGGACTTGAACCCCGAACCTGCGGATTAAGAGTCCGATGCTCTGCCAAATTGAGCTAGCGACCCGCAGCGATGGTAGCGAAGCTGTCCCCGTAGCGGTCGGCGCGATCATCGTGCGTGGAGACACGGCGACAGGCGTCGATGAGGTACGACACGACCCGGGTTCCTGGGATCCCACGGTGTGACTGTCGGTCAGGACGCTGTATCGTCTGGTGCCTATCGGGCTGTGGCGCAGCTTGGAAGCGCACCTGCTTTGGGAGCAGGGGGTCGTCAGTTCAAATCTGACCAGCCCGACGGAAACGGAACCTCGGCTTCGGCTGGGGTTCCGTCGTTTTGTGGGTCGTGGTGTCGGACCGCAGCCCCTCGTTACACGATCTCATCGACCGCGGCGACGCGCACCAGATCGGACCTCATGCGCCAGGTCCGAGTCGAGCGTGACGAAAGCGTCGGCCTGGAGCTGCGTGAGGGCGATGTACTCGGCACGTTCGGTCGTATCCCAGCCAAGCCGCTCAGCGATGTCCCACGCTCGACGGCGAAGCACCTTGTCCCCGAGCAACCGGATCTTCATGGAGCTGAACGCCGCGTGGAGCTCCAGCGCCTCTTCTCGCCGCGTCTCGCCTCGAAGGACCTCCTGGTAGAGCGCTGCAAGCACCGCCGATCTCACGGACGCGGGTGCCACCAGTTGGCAGTCGGGTCTGATCGCAAGGTCATGTTTCAACAGATGCAGGACCACAGAGGTGTCTATCACATACCTCGACATCTCACCCTTTTACCTGTGTGTTCGAGCATGGACCACGATATCGATGGCGGTGGCGTCCGCGTCGGCGACGAACCGGGTCCGCTCGCCGAGTTCGATGATGTCGAGACCCTCCACGAACGGCCGGATCGTCTCCTCGGACCAAAGGATCTCCGGCACGGGTGGACCGCCGTGTCCATCGGTCAGGTTCCTGAGGGCATGGCCGACGCCGAACAGCGTCCCGCCGTGAGCAAGCGCGGCGACCGCGTTGTCGAATACACGGGCCAGATCCGCGGGCACCAGATGGAGGTAGAAGATCATCACGAGGTCGAACGAACCCTCGGGCTCGTAGCCAACGACGTCGGCGACGACCCAATCGACGGTCGTATCCCCCGCAAGGTTTGCGGCCTTCTCGATCCCGACCGGTGAGAAGTCGACACCGGTGACATCCCAACCGTGCCGTGCAAGCCAGATAGCGTTGCGACCTTCGCCACACGCGATGTCCAGCGCACGTCCCCGGGTCATCGACTCGACGAGTGGGGGAAGGAACTGGTTCGGGCCCGCCGACCACACGAGTTCGCTCTCTGCGTACCGATCGTCCCATCCAGCGCTGTCCATCCGCACACTCTACGACCGGCCCACATGCGATGATGTATCGATGCACGAGCCATGGGAACCACTGTCGATCACCGAAGTGCGCGATCGGTTCACTCCGTTCGATGTCGACTGGTGGATCGCCGGTGGACATGCCATAGACCTGTTCCTCGGCTGGCAGACCAGACCGCATGCCGATCTCGATGTCGAGATGTTCCGGCAGGACCGCGACATCCTGTTCGACGTATTCGACGGGTGGGACCTCCACTTCGTATCCGAGAGCCAGCTCCACCGATGGGAGCGCGGCCAGCCGATCGACGACGCGGTCTTCGGGGTCTGGGGGAGACCGGCTCAGGACGCACCGTGGTCCGTGGAAGTCATGCTCGCCGACGGAGACCATGACACGTGGCGGTTCCGGCGCGACAACGAGATATCGCGACGTCGAGCTGAACTGACGCATTCGACACCCGATGGCGTGCCGTATTGCGCACCCG
>CAYTWC010000142.1:3225-5651 GCA_964441975.1 uncultured Acidimicrobiaceae bacterium
CGAAGAAGCGTCGTCAGAAGGACGACGTCGACATGATTCGCTGTCTCCATCGCATGGAAGGAAGCCAGCGTCATTGGCTCGTGGCGGCGCTTCGGCGGTCAGAACCGACCCACCCATGGCTCGACCTGCTCGACCAGGTCGAGCGCGGAGGCACCGAATGAAGCCTGAGCGTGGGTATCCTGCGCGGCACCAAGCGGGTGTAGCTCAATGGCAGAGCCCCAGCCTTCCAAGCTGGTCACGCGGGTTCGACTCCCGTCACCCGCTCGACTGATGATTCGTCATCGGCCCTGAGCCCCCGTAGCTCAACGGGATAGAGCGACGGACTTCTAATCCGTAGGTTGCACGTTCGAGTCGTGCCGGGGGTGCCGCACACGACAAGGGAAGTCACTTCCGCGCGGTCGACCCCGTCTGGTACGCTCTTTGCATGTCTGATTCACCCACCCTCGCCGACCTCAGAGAGCGTCGTGCGGCAGCCGCGGAAGCCCTCGAGGAGATCGACCACGCGATTGCATCGCTCGAGGCACTCTCGGGTTCCACGATGCTCGACGCGTCGTGCCCGCACTGTGACTTCGTCATCGAACACGACGGCGGCATCGAACAGCATCTTCGGGACGTTCACCCGAACCCGCTCATCTTCGGCGACGCCCCGGCATAGAACCAGCCGGATCGGACGCGGCGACGGGTGTTCGATGCTCCTGTCCTGTGTCATCTGAACCGCCCTACACTTGCGGCGGCACGTTCCGAGGTCCTCGTAGGGCCTCTGTTTCGAGTCATGGTGGCCGTAGCTCAGTTCGGTTAGAGCACCGGGTTGTGGTCCCGGGGGTCGCGGGTTCAAATCCCGTCGGCCACCCCAAACTCGCGCTGCTCCTCCATGTGGATGGGGGAGAGGCGCGGGACCGTTCACTGTCGAGGAGTGTCTGTGAGAACCGAGGTCAAAGAGTCCAGCCGCTACGAGCGGACGCTCACGGTTTGGATCGGGAGTGACGAACTCGCCGAAGCCAAGAAGAAGGTGGCGGGCAAGATCTCGTCACGGATGAAGATCAAGGGATTCCGTCCCGGCAAGGCCCCCCTCGCCGTTGTCGAGCGGGCTGCCGGCGCCGACTACGTCCGGTCCGAAGCCATCGACGAGGCGATCCAACGGGTCGTCCCTGGGGCGATCGAGGAAGCCGGTCTCGATGCCGTCACGGTTCCGTCGGTTTCCGCTGTACGCGACGAGAACGAGGACGGAACCGTCGAGGTCGACGTCCTCGTCACGTTGTGGCCGACGCTCGATGCTCTCCCCGACCTCGGGGACATCGAGATCGAAGTGGAAGACCCTGCCGTCACGCAAGAGGCGATCGACGAACAGATCGACGCACTGCGGAACCAGTTCGCCGAGCTCGAGGACTATGACGGAGAGTTGTCCGACGGCGACTTTGCAATGATCGACATCGCGGTTTCCAAGGACGGCGAGCCGGTTGATGCCGCCTCTGCGAGAGACATGATGTATGAGATCGGGTCGGCGTCGTTCATCGAGGGACTCGATGCGATCCTCGAAGGCGCAACGACCGGAGAAACCGTGGAAGGCGAAGCGACGCTGCCCGAGGGCTATACCGATCTCGGTGGCGAATCCGTATCGCTCTCCGTGACCGTCAAGGAAGCCAAGAAGAAGATCCTTCCCGAGCTCACAGACGAAATGGTCTCGGATGCCACGGAGTTCGAGACAGCGCAAGACCTGCTCGCGGCCCTTGAGAAGAACATGCTGGCCTACAACATCCACAACCAGCGTTCGATTCTCCAGGACAAGGTCATCCAGTACGTCCTCAACGAGATCGACCTCGACATCCCGTCGGCGTTGCTCGACGCAGAGGTCGAAGCGAGGGTCAGGAACCTCGCATCACGCCTCGAGAAGGACGAGGTCACGCTTCCGGACTATCTCCGGATCACGGGACAGGATGAGCAGACCTTCGTTGCGACCATGCGCGATCAGGCGGACCAGGCTCTTTCGACGAGGGTGCTCCTGGAGAGCCTCGCCTCCATGGGCAACTACGAAGTCACAGACGACGACATCCGCGACCACATCCACCAGATGCTGCAAGGGCAACCGGCGGACATCGACGAGATCGTCGAGGCATGGAAGTCCAGTGGTCAAATTGAGACACTGACCAGTGATATCCTCCGCGAGAAGGCACTCACCAGCCTCATCGACATGGCCAAGCCGGTCGATGCTGACGGGAACGCCGTCGACCTGACACCGGTCGAGATCGAAGACGAAGAACAAGACAAGCCGGACGCCGAATCGACCGATGAGGTCGAAGGGGAATCCGAGGCAACCGGATCACCAGCGGATGTCGGCAAGAAGTCGGAGGAAGAAGAATGAGTTATCTCGTCCCAACCGTAGTTGAACAGACACCCCGCGGTGAACGAGCCTTCGACATCTACAGCCG
>CAYTWC010000143.1:0-5629 GCA_964441975.1 uncultured Acidimicrobiaceae bacterium
GTCGTCGATCACCTTCAGAGACGCGGCGGTGGACAAGATCGTGGTCTTCGAGAACGTCTAGGTGGTGGGCGAGGAGATTGCTTCTGAGCCCGGTGAGGGCAGCAAGCTCATCGACTGCCATGTCGCCGAGGGCGAGTGTCTCGACCATCAGGAGACGATCCGGGTCACCGAGAGCGGCGTCGCGGGCAGCCCGAACTTCTATGTCCTTCTTCATAACTCAAAGTGTATTGAGTCAAAAGTTGTTGAGCAAATCGAGGCGTCGGGGAACTATCTCGCCCGTTCTCCCACCTCGGCCGGGCGGTCCGTGGCCGCCCATTCACTCCACGATCCGACGTACAGCAACGGTCTCGGAAGACCGGCGAGCTCCATCGCAAGAATGTCGTGGCAGGCGGTCACTCCGGATCCACAGTGGATGATCGCGGTGTCAGCGTCGGCGATGTGTGCGCTCTCGTACCGCCGGCGTAGGCGATGAGGTGCGAGGAATCGTCCGTTGACGAGGTTGCCTGCGGTCGGCATGTTGACCGCACCCGGAATGTGACCCGGTCGCGCGTCAACCGGCTCGGACTCCCCCCGGAAGCGCTCGGGCGACCGCGCATCGACGACCACCGTCGATTTCGTCCGATGGGCGACATCGTCGATCGACACTACGCCGGTCCATGGGCGCGTAGCGATGCCTGCGGGCTGGTCGGGGTGTGGTTCGGGGGTTTCATTCGAGAGCTCATGGCCCGTCGAGACCCACCGTTGGATTCCGCCGTCGAGCACTCGGGCATCCTCGTGTCCCTGGTCTGTGAGCATCCACCACAGGCGTGCGGCTATCGATCCGCCCGCATCGTCGTACACGACGACCGTGGTCTCGGGCGTGATACCCAACCTGCCGAGCGTCGTGTCGAACACAGCGGGATCGGGGAGAGGATGCCGTCCAGGGCCAGCCGTGCCGGACAGATCGGTCTCGAGGTCAGCGAAGACGGCGCTTGGTACGTGGCCGCTGTGATAGGTCTCGAGACCGTGATCCGGGTTGTTCAACGCCCACCGACAGTCGACCACGACAAGATCGGCTTCGTCGAGCCGCCGGGCGAGTTCTTCTACGGAGATCAGTGGCATTCGACGATCGTACCGACGACTGCACCGCTGTGCGGCCGCAGATCCACAGCAGCGTCGCCAGGCGCATTGTGGGGCCGTGCGCAGTCCCACGGCCCTGAAAGCTCGGTTCCGTCACGACTACGCTCGCCTGCATGACGAAGTTGCATTTGGTCGACGGGACCTACGAGTTGTTCAGGGCGCACTTCGGTGCCCCGCCGCGTCAGACGCCCGAAGGGTGGGAGATCGGTGCGGTGGAGGGGCTCCTTCGTTCGACGATCAATCTGCTCGGTCAGGACGAGGTCACCCATGTCGGGGCAGCCTTCGATTCCGTGATCGAGTCCTTCCGCAACGACATGTACGAGGGGTACAAGACGGGGGAGGGCACGCCGCCGGAGTTGTACGCACAGTTTCCTGTCGCCGAGCGAGCGATGGAGGCCCTCGGTGTGGCCGTGTGGTCGATGATCGAGTTCGAAGCTGACGATGCGTTGGCCGCCGCCGCCGTGAAATTCATCGATCAGGTGGATCAAGTCGTCATCCTGAGTCCGGACAAGGACATGACGCAGCTGTTCGGGAATCCGAAGGTCGTCGGATACGACCGACGGAATCAGATGCTGGTCGACGCCGACGGTGTGCGTGAGAAGTTCGGTGTACCACCTGAGTCGATTCCCGACTACCTCGGACTGGTCGGGGACACTGCGGACGGTTTCCCCGGGTTGCCCGGGTGGGGTGCGAAGTCCTCATCGACGCTGCTCGCCGAATACGGTCACATCGAGCACATTCCCGCATCCGAGTCGGACTGGTCGGTCAAGGTCAGGGGGGCAGCCAAGCTGGCCGCTACGTTGCGCGACCAGATGGACCTTGCTCTTCTCTTCCGCGACATCGCGACCCTGCGCATCGAAGCCCCGATCCCCGAGGCATTCGACGATGTCCGATGGGACGGGGCGCACCGCGAACTGTGGGAAGAGTTGTGCGACGAGCTCGGATTCACGACCCTCAGGACTGCGCCGACCAAATGGGCGGGCGAGTAGCTCGGTGCGTTGCGATACCGGCGGGACAAAGTCGCCTTACCTTGTATGATTGATCCATGGTCTCCACCGCAGACAAAGACGTTGCGGCACGCACGCCGCTGAGCCGACGCCGCGTTCTCGATGCCGCTGTCGCCCTCGCAGACGAAGGAGGGATCGAAGCGCTGACGATGCGTGGACTCGCCAAGAACCTCGACGTGGAAGCGATGTCGCTGTATTACCACGTCGCCAACAAGGAGGCGCTTCTCGACGGTGTCGCGGAACGAGTAATCGAAGAGGTCCTTGCGGAGAACGAAGGCCTTGCGCTCCCGGACGGCCCGTCGGACTGGATACCCGCGATGACAGCGCGGATCCAGGGAGCGCGCCGGGTGATGCTCAGACACCGGTGGGCGCCGGCGGTGCTTGAGAGTCGCACGTCGATGAGCGCGGCCGTGCTGCTCCATTTCCACGACATCCTCGGTGTGATGAAAGCTGCCGGCTTCTCGTACGACCTCATCCATCACGCGATGCACGCGCTCGGCAGCCGTGCCATCGGATTCACCCAGGAGATGTTCGAACCTGCTCCCGGTTCCGCCGACGAGAACACGACCGCAGAACTGTTCGCCACGATGGCAGACCGTCTACCGCTTCTGATCGGGATGCTGGAAGAGATCGCCCACGACGATCCCGATTCGACCATCGGGTGGTGTGATGATCAGTCTGAGTTCGAGTTCGGCCTCGACCTGATCCTCAACGGTCTCGATCGGCTCCGGATGGAAGAAACACGGCCCTGACCCGTTGGTCAGTCGGATGCGCCGCTGGCACGCCTACTTCCGCGTCGCGGTGACCTGCGTACTGCCGTCGGCGTCGCGGATCGTGAGTGTCGACCCGTCGACCGAGTAGGTGGCCGCATTCGTCAGTGCCGTCGTGTAGTTCGTGGCCTGATCCATGACACCCTGTGGCGACTCGCAGAACATGAGTGTGCCGAAGATGTCCCGGATTCGGAGGACCCGATCTCCCGCGACGTAGTCGCCGCCGATCGTATTGCACCCGTCCGATCCACCGATCCCGCCGTCTTCGCCGAACTCAAGGGTCACCTCGGTCCCGACGATCACCGACTGGACCGCCTGGTTCCCGTTGTTGATCCCGGTGACCTCCCAAGCGGTACCGGGAAGATCTGAATCGAGCCTGACCAGTTCGAGCGTCACGGTGCCGTCGGTGAGAAGCTGTGCGTCGTCACCGTCGACCGTCCACTCGTCGGCGCTCTGGATGTGGTCGATGATCGCCGTCTCCTGGGCGGTGAGGGGTGGGATGCAGGCCATTTCCGTCGAAGCGACAGGGCCGACGGACCAGGCACCGTCCGAGGAATACTCGACACCTCCGAAGAAGCCGTTGCATCCGGTATTGCCGTTCATCTCGTCGGTGGTGACGTTGAGGTACGGGCTCGAACCATCGACAGGCTCGACCATCTCGTCGAGCAGTCGGATCTTCGTGATCGACCACGAACCTTCGATGGTGTCGTCCGAGCCGCCGAACAAGGACCCTCCGCACGCCGCCAGTATCAGAGATGCTAGGACGAACACGATGAGAAATCGGAAGGAGGTGGCCATGTCCGAGGACAATAGCCACCTCCCGCCGATGTCGATTCGATTCCGTCTGGGTTGATTCAGCCGCTCACCGGGTCGAGCAACGAAGGATCGGCGATCTGTTCCTGGAAGACGAACTCCGGGTATGCATCGCCTCCGTGTTCGGAACGGTCGAGACCCTGTTTTTCTTCTTCCGGTGTGACTCGGAGCCCGAAGATCAGGTCGATGAGCTTGAAGACGATGAACGATGTTGCGAATGCCCACAAGGCGATCGCCCCGGCACCGAGGAGCTGTGTGCCGATCGACCCGCCACCGAGCAGCCCGACGGCGAGAACGCCCCACAATCCGGCTGTCCCGTGCACCGAGATCGCTCCGACCGGATCATCGATGCCCGAGCGCTCAAGCAGGATGATCGAGAACACCATGATGACGCCCGCAACTGCGCCGACGAGAATCGCGGTCCCGAATCCGAATGCGTTCGTACCAGCTGTCACTCCGACGAGACCGGCGAGGACACCGTTGAGCGTGTAGCCCACGTCGGGTTTCCCGACCACGAGCCATGCGGTGAACATTGCTGCAACCGCTCCGCCGCACGCGGCGAGGGTCGTCGTTACCACCGGCGTTCCGATGTCGGCACCGACGGCTGCAAGCGTCGATCCGGCGTTGAAGCCGTACCAGCCGAACCAGAGGATGAACACACCGAGCGCTCCGAGCGTCACGGAGTGCCCGGGGATCGCCTTCGGTTTGCCGTCCTCCGAGTATTTGCCGATGCGCGGTCCCAACACGATCACGCCGGCGAGGGCTGCGACGCCACCAAGCATGTGGACCACACCGGATCCGGCGAAATCGAGGAAGCCCTGTTCGGCGAGCCAGCCGCCGCCCCACACCCAGTGGGTCACGATCGGATAGATGAGACCGGTGATGAACGGCGTGTAGATCAGGTAGGAAGAGAACTTGACGCGTCCCGCCATGGCGCCGGAGATGATGGTCGCCGCCGTTGCCGCGAACACCACTTGGAAGAACCACTCACCACCGCGTGCGGTGTCGTTGAAGAAGAACACGTCGCCGTAGGCAAGGAACCCACCGACGGAGGAGCCACCGTATGCGAGGGCGAACCCGAACGCCCAGTACACGATGCCTCCCACCGAGAAGTCCATCACGTTCTTCATGATGATGTTTCCAGCGTTTTTCGCCCGTGTGAAACCGGCCTCGACGAGTGCGAACCCGGCCTGCATGAACATGACCACCATGGCTGCTACGACCAGCCACACATTGTCCACCGCCGCTGCGACGTCGGTGATCGATGCGTCTTGGGCCATGGCGCTCCCCGCGGCAGGTCCAGCGACCAGCGCGGTGATGAGGCCAAGGGTCAGAACGATTCTTCGTTTCATCCTATGTACTCCCTCACTTGATGAGGCACGGAAGGTACGCGGACCGTGTGTCGCCCCCGTTACTCGGGAGTTACGAGTCGACGACGGTTCCGTTTCAGCAGTGTTTCAGCGGTGCAGGAACACCGAGTACTCAGTACGCAGTACGCAGTGCTCAGATCCGCGTCCCTCTTTGGGGGTCGAGCGAGCCAAGTGGAGGTGCAGGCCGGTCTGTGTACTGTGTACTTTGTACTGAGTACTCAGGATCCGCACCGAGTACTCGCTCTCAAGTCCGGTCTGCGTCGACTACGCTGACTCCCCATGTCAGCGATCACTGTGTCCCAACTGAAGAAGAACTACGGGGATGTCGAGGCCGTCAGGGGTATCGACTTCTCGGTGGAGCGGGGTGAGGTCTTCGCTTTGCTCGGCCCGAACGGTGCCGGCAAGTCGACGACGGTGGAGATCCTCGAGGGCCATCGGACGAAGAGCTCCGGTGAGGTCGACGTTCTCGGCTTCGATCCGGGTGAGGCGAAGCGTGCGTTCCGTGAGTCGATCGGCATCGTGCTCCAGGAGACCGCTGTTGAGGACGAGT
>CAYTWC010000144.1:0-212 GCA_964441975.1 uncultured Acidimicrobiaceae bacterium
GAACTCGACGAGAATCCGGCTGACTTGGCCGGCTTCGGTCCGGTGATCGCCGATATCGCCCGCAAGACCGCGCGAGATTCCGAGGCCGAGTTCCGATACGCGGTGAGTGACGGCGGGAACCCGGTGTCGGTGGGAACGACACGAATACGTCCCGTACCCTCGTCCACCTCCAATCCAGATCGCGATCCGCACGCCGATGCGATCGCCCGGCG
>CAYTWC010000144.1:222-762 GCA_964441975.1 uncultured Acidimicrobiaceae bacterium
AACGCCGTGTCGTCGAGATGATGCGCCCGTTATGCGCCTTCCCGGGCTGTCTGATGCCGTCGATCGAGTGCGATCTCGACCACATCACGGCATGGTCGGATGGCGGCGCGACAAGCCTTGCGAATCTTGCTCCCCTGTGCCGCCATGACCACGTCGGCAAGGACGCCGGATGGTCATACGAGATCCTGTCCGACGGCACCTACCGATGGACCAGCCCGCTCGGGCACGTCTATGACGCTGGTGTCGACGAACCCCCGATGCGAATCATCAACGCGGATGCGTGGCGGGATCCGTAGGGCTCGTCCGACGACACACCCAACCAACGACCCCACGAACCCGGTCAGTCGAGTGCCTCGGGCCCGAAGGACATCGGGAGGAGATCCGCGAGCGGAACCGGATGCGGGGCGCCATCGGCACCCTGCATGACGACGGTCTGCACACCGAACTCACGCAGTACCTGTCGGCAGTTCCCACACGGCGTGCACAGGTCGCCATCGAGACATACGACGGCGACCGTGTCGATCGACCGGACGCCGTCAG
>CAYTWC010000144.1:772-5629 GCA_964441975.1 uncultured Acidimicrobiaceae bacterium
CATCGGCAACGGAATAACCGGCAATGGCGACACCGGTCAGCAATGCCGCGCCGACCCGGAACTTCGAATACGGCGAATACGACCGCGTCGCAGCGTCACTGGCCCGCTCGAGCAGTTCGGCGTGTGTCGTCATCGGATCAGCGCCTTCACGAACTCGCGGGGCTCGAACGGAATGAGATCATCGATGCCCTCACCGATACCGATGTACTTGATCGGAAGGCCGAGGTCGTGCTCGATGGCGACCGCGACCCCACCCTTGGCCGTCCCGTCGAGTTTCGTCACGACCACGCCGGTCACCGGCACCGCATCGGTGAACGCCTTCGCCTGGGCGATCCCGTTCTGCCCGGTCGATCCATCGATGACGAGCAGTACTTCGCTGATCCTCCCCGCTTCACGCTCGGTGACCCGAGCGATCTTCGACAGTTCGTCCATCAGGTTGGTGTGTGCGTGAAGCCGACCTGCCGTATCGATGATCACGACGTCGATCGCATCCGACTTCGCCTTGTCGACGGCACCGTATGCGACGCTCGCGGGGTCGGATCCCGAAGGACCGGTGACGACCTCCACGCCGATCCGATCTGCCCAAGTGCCGAGCTGACTGTCCGCTGCGGCGCGGAACGTGTCTGCTGCGGCCAGCACAACCGACCTACCCGCGTTCGTGAGGTCATGGGCGATCTTGGCGATCGTCGTCGTCTTCCCTGCACCGTTGACACCGACAACCATGACCACACCGGGTTTGCCATCGGTATCGAGCCCACGGTCCTGTGTCCCGAAGGACCCGACGAGCACATCGAGGAGTTGCGAGGAGAGCTCGTCGGTGGTCTTCGGATTCGTCTTGCGGACCTGTGCAACGACGTCGGCGCTGGTTCTCGGGCCGACGTCCGACAGTATGAGGGCATCTTCGAGATCCGACCACTCGGTATCACCACCGGATCGGAACATCGAGTTCAGCGACGCACCGAGCGCCGCTCGAGTCTTCGTCATCCTCGCCCTCAGGTTCTTCGAACCATCCGGGGGAAGAGAGGCGACGCGGTCCATGTCGAGGGAACCCGGTCGTCTGTTTCGCATCAGAACGACGGCTGCGCCGAGCACGACCGCCACGATGACCACGAGCACGAATATCAGGGTTGTTGTGTCCATGGACGGTCCATTCGCTCGTTCATCGGGATATGGCGGGGTGTGATCACACCGGCACGCCGTTGGTCGTGGGCAGAAATCTACCGGCTCGTGTTGTCTGACGAGACATCGGGCTGCGGTCCGCTACACGGAGACAGGCACCATCCGCTTTGAGAGAACCTTCGAAGACTCGCCCGGCTCCATCGTCACCCCGTACAGAACGTCGGCCGCTCCCATGGTCTGCTGCTGGTGGGTGATGATCACGAGCTGGACGTCGGCACGGAGCGTGTCGACCAGTTTGAGGAATCGATGCAGGTTTGCGTCATCCAGGGCCGCTTCTACCTCGTCGAGCACGTAGAACGGACTCGGCCGTGCACGGAAGACCGCAAACAGGAAGGCAAGCGCAGCCAGTGAGCGCTCACCTCCCGATAGCAGCGACAACTTCCCGACCTTCTTTCCAGCCGGCTGCGCTTCGACAAGCACACCTGCGGCGAGTGCCTCATCGTCGTCCGTCAGCCGGAGCCGACCCGTACCGCCAGGGAACACGAGCGAGAAGTTCTCCTCGTAGTACGTGGCGATCTCGGCAAACGCGTCGCTGAACAGCGATTCCATTCTGTCATCGAGCGCAGCGATGACCTTCTTGATCTCCCTGCGCGAATCGTTGAGATCCTCGAGCTGGGCCTCGAGCTCGTCCACTTCGGCCGAAAGCTCGCCGTATTCGTGGGCGGCGAGCGGATTGATCGGGCCCATGCGACGGAGGTCGGCATCCAGTGACGCAAGCCGTTCCTTCGGATCGACACCGTCAGCGAGGTCTGGCTTCGCCGTGGCAAGTGCGTCGTCCACATCGGAGTCTGCATCACGGCGGAGACCCTCGACGACCGATTGGTCCTTCACCCGCAGTTCAGCGATTTCCACTTCCAGCTGCTGGACCGCTTCTGCGGCGGACCGTCTGGCCGTTTCCAGCACTTCACGTCGCTCCTCGGCCTGTTTGAGCTCAGCATTCGCGGAACCGACCTGATCCCGGAGTTCACGTTGGCGAATCCGGAGCGCATCGATGTGGTGCCCGACCGTTGTGATCACGCGTTCGGAGCGGGCTTCGATCTCCTCCAACACCTCGAGCGAATCATCGGTGTCGGGCAAGAGCGTCAGTTGGCTGAGCTCGGAAGCGACGACTTCGAGTCGCCGCTCCGTGATCCGCCGACGCTCCACGATCGATGCCAAATCCCCGGTTGCAGCCTCGCGTGTCTTACGTGCTTCGTCGCGCTTGAGCGCGACCGCCGACCGCCGCTCGTTCAGCGCATCCCACGCTGCTTGACGGGCAGCCTCCTCCCCCTGGAAATCCGCTACGCGTTCGCGAAGGGAGGCGATCCGCTCCATACGGGTCTCGCCGACCTCCTTGATGGCATCGAGTCGGTCATTGAGTCGCCCGGCTTCCTCCATCGACGCGAGGTGCGCACGCCCAATCAGTCCGAGTGCCTCCGTGAGTCCTGCGAGCTGCGCTTCCTTGGCTTCGAGTAGCTCGAGTGCGGTGCGCTCGGCGTCGCGTGCATTGTCGAACCGCTCCCGTGATGCGTGCATGTGTTTCTCGGCCATCGCCAATGCGGCTTCGGTCGATTCGAGTGCAATCCGCGCGGTCTCCAGTGCCGCAGGGCCTGCACCGTCGGGCTGTGCAACGAAGATCCCGGTTTGGGAGATCACATCGCCCTCGGGGGTCACCGCACGCACGGTCGGCTCGGTCGTGACGATCTGCCAGCCTGCCATCCAGCCCTGCACGACCACGACATCGCCAACGGTCATCGCAGCGAGTTCACGGTCCGCGTTGTCACCGAGTGCATCAACCATCGCATCGACGCCGTGCTTGCGTGCGATTGCCCTGGTCGCGTCGAGATCGTGCGAACCGGATCGGGCGACGAACGAGACTCCCCCGGTCGCGGCCGCCTTCAGCGCTTCTGTCACGGATCGGACCGCATCATCTGCCTCAGCAACATAGGCACCCCGCCAGGAGCCGAGCGCCGCATCGACGGCATCCGCCAGATCAGCAGGGACGTCGAGGAGCGAGACGAGCGACCCGACAACGCCGTCAGCCTCGGACGCAATCTGCGTTGCTCGCTCATCGACGAGCCCAGCCAACGCAGCTTCGAGTGCCTCCACCCGCGCACGACCTCCGGCGGCGTTGAGTCGTAGCTCTGCGACGGACGCCTCATCGGTCTCCCACTCGGCCTGAGCGACCTCACGAGCTCTCGATTTCTCCTCATAACCCGTGCCGAGTTCCGTTACCTGGGCGTCGGTCGATTCGATTTCGTGATTGAGACGATCCTTCTCGGCCTGCTCCTCGGCGATTCTCTCCTGCACGACATCGAGTCTGGAGCGCACCTGTTCGGCTTCTGCCTGATCACGCTGGTCTGCGGTCTCAAGGGAGCGAAGATCGCCTCGGAGGTTGGCGACCACGCCTTCTGCCGGGAGTTGCGCCTGTTCCGAAAGGGCCCGCTCCTCGTCCTCGAGCGCGCGGAGAGCCGCGTCGGCTCGTTCAGCGCGTTCGCTTGCCACTCGCTCCGCCTCGACCGATGCCTCGAGGGTTTGTCGCAGGTCGGACTGCTCCAGTGCAAGGTCGTCGCGACGCTCGTCTGCACCGTCGAGTTTGGCGGAAATCGATCGACGCCGCTCCCGTGCCACGAGACCGATCCGGCGAAGCCGTTCACGCACCGTCTCGAGTCGTGCTGCGGCCGCAGTGTCCCTGGCGAGATGGCTTCCGACCTCGCCAGCGTTCAGTCGCAATCCTTCGAGGGAACCCAGAAGTCCCGTCAGCTCTTGATCTGCTTCGTCGCGAGTCTTCGTCTTCTCGATCCGGGTGGCGTCGGCTTCCTTGAGACGCGCTCGGATCGCCGTCAGTTCCTCTGCACCGAGCCACAGCGTGAGGGCTCTGGCCTCGGCCTTGACGGAGTCATATCGGGCGGCGGCGTTGGCCTGACGTTTCAGCGGACGCATCGCCTTGCGCTTCTCACCGAGTATGTCATTCAGCCGTTCGACATCGTGATCGGTCCGTTCGAGTCGTCTGAGCGCACGGTCGCGGCGCGACCGGTGTTTGGTGACCCCGGCCGCCTCCTCGATCACTGCACGATGATCCTCGGGGCGGGCGTTCAGAACCTCGCCGACCTGCCCCTGGTTGACAAGGACGTGCTGCTGACGACCGATACCGCCGTCAGAGAGCAGCTCCTGGATGTCGAGGAGCCTGCAGGGTGCTCCGTTCAGCTCGTACTCAGATGAGCCGTCGCGGAAGATTCTTCGCGTGATGGTGATCTCGGCGAGGGCAAGAGGCATCAGTTGTTCATCGTTCGCGAACGTGAGCGACACCTCGGCGCGCGACAACGGTGGTCGGGTCTCGGTTCCGGCGAACACGACGTCTTCCATCTTCTCGGTGCGGAGCACCTTCGTGCCCTGGGTCCCCATGACCCACGCGATGGCATCGAGGATGTTGGATTTGCCGGATCCATTCGGACCGACGACGACGTTGATCCCTGTCGAGAAGTCCAATCGAGTCCGGTCTGCGAACGACTTGAAGCCGCGGAGTGTCAAATGCTTGAGTTTCACAGTGGCGCAGGTTACCAGAGCGAATTACATGGGTGTGTTTCGTTCCAGAGCGTCGGCAGATGCTGCGATTGCGGCCGACTTCTTGGAGCTCCCCACTCCGGTGCCGAATGTCTCGCCGTCGACGACTGCCGCAGCCTCGTACACGGCAGCGTG
>CAYTWC010000145.1:0-1300 GCA_964441975.1 uncultured Acidimicrobiaceae bacterium
TGTGATTCCAGCGCCTGTGCGAACGGGAAGGCAGGGACCTCGGGGGATGCATAGCGACGGACAGGCGCGTCGAGCCATTCGAACGACTTCTCGGCGTTCTGGGCTGCTACTTCCGCACCGAATCCGAGGAACTCGTTGTCCTCGTAGACGATGAGTACCTTCGATGTCCGCTCGACTGCCTCCCGGATCGAGGGCCAGTCCAACGGGCGCAGGGAACGGAGGTCGAGGACCGACGCTTCGATTCCTTCGGACGCAAGCGAATCTGCGGCCTCGACAGCGAAGTGCGACATCGTTCCGTACGCGATGATGGTCATGTCCGACCCGTCGCGCCGCAGAGCGGCTCTGCCGATGGGGACTCGGTGCTGACCGGAGGGCACGACACCCTGTGCGAGTCGGTACAGCTTCTTCGGCTCGAGCACCATCACCGGGTCAGGATCGTCCATGGCGGAGCGCAGCAGACCAACGGCGTCGGCTGGCGTCGAGGGGACGACAACCTTGAGCCCCGGCACATGGGCGTAGAAGGCTTCGATCGATTGGCTGTGATACATCGCACCATGGATGCCGCCCCCGTATGGGACGCGCAGTGTGACAGGCATGTTCCACCGACCATTCGATCGGTAATGAACGCGTGCCAGCTCCGACACGATCTGATCGAAACCCGGATGGATGAAGTCGGCGAACTGGATCTCGGGGCACGGTTTCGCCCCGGCCGCCGCCATGCCGACACCGAGTCCTATGACGAGCGCTTCAGCGAGAGGTGTGTTGAAGGTGCGGTCCTCGCCGTACGCCTCGGTGAGCCCCTTGGTCGCCTTGAAGACGCCCCCTTTCGGGTCAGCCACGTCTTCGCCAAACACAACCATGTCGTCGTGCTCCGCCATCAGTTCGTGTAGCGCCGTGTTGATCGCGGTGATCATGTTCTTCGTCGTACCTTCGGGTTCCGGTTCGATCGCCGTGACGGGCTCTTGAGGTTCGATCGGGAGCGCGTACACGTGCGACAGCGGGTCGGTCGGGTCCGGTGACGACTCCGTCGCCTTGACCGCGGCGGCGATCGTCTCGGTGACCTCAGCGTCGATCTCCCGTTCGAGTTTGTCGGACAGGATCCTGTGTTCGACGAGGTACTGGCGGAAGTTCGGGATGGGATCCTTGCGGCGCCAGAGTTCGACTTCCTCACGGCTGCGGTACAGCTTGTCGTCGTCGTCCGACGTGTGTGCGTAGTAGCGATACGTCTTCGCTTCGATGAGGCTTGGTCCCTCGCCGGCGCGGGCTCGCTCAACCGCAGCTGACATCGCTCCGTACACGG
>CAYTWC010000145.1:1310-5552 GCA_964441975.1 uncultured Acidimicrobiaceae bacterium
CAGCCAGTACGTTGTTTCCGTCCACGACAACGCCGGGCATCCCGTATCCCGCAGCGCGGTCCGCAACCTGGCCGGCGATCTCGGACGCTGCCGGCACCGAGATGGCGTACAGGTTGTTCTGGACGAGGAAGACGATCGGCAGCTTGTGGATCCCCGCGAAGTTCATTCCTTCGTGCCAATCGCCTTCGGATGTCGAGCCTTCGCCTCCGTCGACGAATACGACACCGTCGGAACCGGTTCGCTTGAGTTCGTACGCGATCCCGCAGGCGTGGGGATACTGGACACCGATCACCGACGACTGGGTGAAGATCTTGAGGTCGGGTTCGGACCAGTGGCTCGGCATCTGGCGACCCCCGCTCGATGGATCGGACGCCTTCGAGAACACGCCGGAGAACAGGTCCTCGGCAGACATACCGATGGATAACGCGTACGCCGTGTCGCGGTAGTACGGCAGCGACCAGTCCTTGGTCGGATCGATCGCGGCCGCAGCGCCGACCTGTGTCGCTTCGTGGCCGGAGACCGAAACGACGAACGGCACCCGACCCTGCCGGTTGAGTGCCCACATCCTTTCATCGAGCTTCCTGGCGAAGAGCATGTCGCGATAGAGCGCGATGAGGTCGGTGTCTGAGAGGCCAAGGGCCGTGTGGTCGATCACACTGTCGAGTTCAAGTGTCACTCTTGGCTCCTGTTCTTCCTGGCTGCTTCGATTCGCATCTCGGCGATCAGCTCAGCAGCGCTGTGTGTGTCGATGTCGAGTTCGTCGGCCTTTGCCAGGACTTCGAGAACGTTCGGACCGACCTTGTCGATCATGGTGGCAGCTTTCTCGGGCGAATACCCGCCGCCTTCGGCCGCGATGTTGATGATCCCGCCCGCGTTGACGACGAAATCGGGTGCGTACACGACCCCTGCGGCTCTGAGCCGTCCGCCGTCCTCGTCGGTCGCAAGCTGGTTGTTCGCCGAACCCGCCACCGCTGCACACGACAATTGCGGAATCGTTGCGATGTTGAGATCGGCTCCGAGGGCACACGGTGCGAACAGATCACAATCGACCGCGTGGACATCGTCAACCGAAACGACCTTCGCCCCCAGCTCGGCCTCGGCGTAGTGGGTGGCCCGGTCGTTGACGTCGGCGACGATGATCTCGACTCCGAGACCCGTGAGTCGTTCCGCAAGGGACATGCCGACTTTCCCAACGCCTTTGATGGCGATGCGTCGCCCCCTGAGGTCGTCGGTCTTCCAGATGTGTTGGGAGACAGCCCGAATCGCCGCGACGACGCCGCGAGCGGTGGCGGGCGAGGGGTCGCCTGACCCTCCTGACTCCAGTGGAAGTCCCGATACGTAGGAGGTCTCGGTGGCGACGACCGCCATGTTCGGCACGGTCGTACCAACGTCTTCTGCTGTGATGTACTCGCCTCCGAGGCTCTCGACGAACCGGCCGTACGCGTGGAACAGGCCTTCAGACCCTATCTCATGTGGATCTCCGATGATCACTGCCTTCCCGCCTCCGAACGGCAGTCCGGCACAGGCGGCCTTGTAGGTCATCCCCTTTGAGAGACGAAGGACATCGACGACCGCTTCTTCCTCGCTGGCATACGGAAAAAAACGGGTCCCGCCGAGAGCGGGACCCAGGATCGTGGAGTGGATGGCGACGATGGCACGGAGACCGGTCTCGTGGTCTACGCCGAAGTGGAGTGATTCGTGTTCTTCGGTACCGATGAGGTCGAAGACTCCCAAGGTTCCTCCGTCTCGCCGCTTGCCTCGGAAACCCATGCTACCAACCGCCGCCAGCCAGCCACCCCGAAACCGTGGGCCCCAGAGCACCTATGTGTGTCCGCGTACCCAGGGTTCGCGGACACACATATGGCGTCTCCAGCCCACGGTATGCGCGAATCGGTCTGGTTCGAGAAATCGGACCTAGGATATGAACATGATCGCGACGGCATATCTGCGTGTGTACATCCCATCAGTGCGCGTCGCCGGTCTTCCTCCCCACCGCGGTCTGAACGAGCAGCAGGCTCTGAATCTCGACGACGACTTCATGTGGAGCGAACAGATTCGTGACGACGCGATCTACGTCGAGTGGGAGGGCGAGCAGTTTGCGTGCCCTCGCAACACGCGCCTCAGGATGCTCGAGGGCATCGTGGCTCTCAGTCGAACCGACTGGGGATCCCCGCTGATCGCTGACGATGAACGACACGAAGCGGTCATAGAGCTTGCGCGGATACGACGGTCGAGTGCCATCTCGCGTTCACACATCCTTGCATCAGCATGGCATGTCCCGTTGCGCTGGTTTGCGGCCTTTCATCCGGCCGAAAAGGAGCTCTACGACGACTCGGGTATCACATCGATCCGGTATCGCACGACCATCGGCGGCGCCATCGACCGTGTCGGCTGGGCCGCCTCCGTACTCGAAGCCGCAGGATTCGCCGATCAGGCCATCGACCATCTGAACGAACTCGAGGCGTGGCTTGCGGAGTTCACGGCGGACTCGATGGTCGAACTCGACTACGGGCGGGTGGCGACCGTGTTCAACGAGGCCGACTTGGTGTTCGACGAGAGTGCGCTCGACGTTCGAGAGAGCCTCCTTGCCCTCGAAGGCGGAGACCTGGAAGCATCGGGCGAGGGCTATCAGCGGGTGGTTCGGCGCTGGGCGTCCGCACAGGCGTACACGTTCACGAACTGAGCGTTCGGCCGACCGGTATCGTGACGATGTCGGCTTGGAGAGCAATGACCACATCGAAACTTCTCCTCCTCTATCTCGCCTGGCTCTTCGCTGCCGGAGCGATTGCACTGACCCTCGCCGTCGTCGTGACGGAGCTGTTCTCGTTGGTCGGCGTGGTCGATCGGTCGGACACGTCCTATGGGCTGTCGTTGAACATCGTGACGGGGGTTGCGTTCGCGGTCCTGGCAGTGGTCCCGTTCGTCTTCCGATCCCGGTTCGTATCGGGATCCGACGAGTCGGCTCCTGGACAGACATGACGACATCGAGTCTGCGAATCGAGAATGTCGAATGGCGGCCCGCCCGCATTGCCGACATCGATGCCATCGTCGCGCTCCAGGACGCATGCTTCGAGGCTGACGGCGGCTATCGGGAGGTCGCCTCGGAGATCGCCGACCGGTTCGAGTCCCCGATGGTCGAATCGGTGGAGGATGACACGTTGCTCGGGGTCGTGGACGACTATGTCATAGTGAGTCTGTGGTCGCTCGTGGTGCCCGAGGGGTCCGATGCCTGGAACGTCTACGACGACAACTACATCCATCCGGACCATCGGACCGACGAGATCGTCGGGTTCGCGCTCGACTGGTGGGAACAGCGTGCTGTGGTTCGACTGGCTGGCAAGGACGACGGCTTGCCGATCTGCTACCACCAGCACGTGTATGAACGCCAACAATCCCACACGGCCATCATCGAAGCGAGGGGCTACACGCCCGCCGTGTACTTCGACGAACTGATCAGGGACTTGTCGGCACCGATCCCTGATCTTCCGGTCCCCGACGGTCTGCGGCTTGTCAACCACAGCGCCGTCCCTCCGGAACAAGCCCTCGCGTTGAGGAACGAGGCGTTTGCCGACCACCGCGGCTCACAGCCATTCACCCTCGAGATGTGGAAATCGCGCGAGTCCGAGTTTTCCCGTCCGGACGCATCGTTTGCGATTCTCGACGAGGATGACCGTCCGGTGTCCTATGCCTTCTGTGCCGCCTACCCCCACGACGCTGCCGACAAGGGGTACACCGAGGGATGGATCGAGGGCGTCGGCACAGCACGGTCCCACAGAGGGCGAGGCCTGGCTTCGATCGTGATCTGTGAGGCCATGCAGGTGTTTGCCCGCGAAGGACTCGACTACGCGACGCTCGGGGTGGACACCGAGAACCCGACCGGTGCAGCCGGTCTGTATGCGAATCTTGGTTTCGAACGGGCCGACGGCTATGTCGAGTACACGAAGACGGTGGAGAGGGAGGTACGCGACGATGGGTGAGCTCTCGATCGAGCGCGATCAGGTGTTCCGGCTGAGAACCGCACGGATCCCGGGCCAGCTCGCCCGCGCCTTGGCGGCTGCCGGTGAACACGGTGCGAACATCGGCGAGATCGAAACCACCTACATCGGATCGGACCACAACATCCGTGAAGTGGCGATCATCGCGCCGGACCAGGAGAGTCTGCAGCGCATTGCCGATGCGATGAACGCGATCGACGGTGTGGAGGTGCTCCCCGGGCAGGTGGACAAGGTGCTCGAACAGCAC
>CAYTWC010000146.1:0-5537 GCA_964441975.1 uncultured Acidimicrobiaceae bacterium
GGTTCCGCCCCGCAGGATCGCACCGCGCGCCATCCGCTGGAGTCGTACCTCCTGTGAGGCCTTGAGCACAACAGGGGCGATCCGGATCTCCCTGCGGTTCTGGACGATCTCCGTCACACCGATCCGCACGGCCTCGGCGCGGAGACGGGCAACCGAGATGAGCGCTGTCGCGTTGTCGGGGAGCGGACCGAACCGATCTTCCCATTCGGCTACTACGTCATCGATCTCCTCGTTGGTCGTCGCTGCCGCAAGGCGCCGATATGCCTCAAGCCTGGTCTCGACACCGGGAACGTACTCGTCCGGAAGGTGCGCGTCGACCATGAGATCGATGCGTACCGGCTCGGGTTCGGGCTCGGACTCCTCGCCCTTCAACTCCTTCACCGCATCCGCGACCAGCTCGGTGTACAGGTCGAATCCGACGGCAGCGATGTGGCCAGACTGGGTCTCGGACAGGATGCTGCCCGCGCCACGGATCTCCAAGTCCCTCATCGCGAGTTCAAACCCACTTCCGAGATCCGAGAACTGGCCGATCGCCTCGAGTCTGCGATACGCGTTCTCGCCGAGTCGCTCGTCCGTCGGATGGAACAGGTATGCATACGCGCGTTGGTTGGAGCGCCCGACCCGACCGCGGAGCTGGTACAGCTGAGCGAGACCAAGCCGATCGGACCGCTCGACGATGAGCGTGTTGACCAAGGGAACGTCGAGACCCGATTCGATGATCGTCGTCGCAACGAGTACGTCGTATTCGCGGTTCCAGAAGTCGAACATCACCTGTTCGAGTTGTGACTCACTCATCTGACCGTGGGCGATCGCGAATCGTGCATCCGGCACGAGCTCTCGCAGCCTGGCGACAGCATGGTCAATCGACTGCACGCGGTTGTGAACGACATAGACCTGGCCCTCGCGGAGCATCTCTCGGCGGATCGCTGCCGAGACCGCCTGTTCGTCGTACGGGCCGACGTAGGTGAGAATCGGGTGCCGATCCTCGGGGGCGGTCCGGATGTTGCTCACATCCCTGATCCCGGTGAGCGCCATTTCGAGTGTCCGCGGTATCGGCGTCGCCGTGAGCGTCAGTACGTCCACACTCGTCCTGATATCCCGCAAGGCGTCCTTCGCCGTGACGCCGAAACGCTGCTCCTCGTCGACGACGACGAGTCCCAAGTCTTTGAACACGGTGTCCTGTGACAACAGTCGGTGTGTCCCGACGACGATGTCGACGGTCCCGTCACGCAGGCCGGCGACGACTTGTCGCTGTTGGGCCGGAGTGAGGAAGCGCGACAGCATCTCGACCCGCATCGGATAGGGTGCGAATCGTTCCTCGAAGTTCGCAAAGTGTTGCTGAGCGAGCAGGGTCGTCGGCACCAGCATCGCCGCCTGCTTCCCGCTCTGGACCGCCTTGAACAGCGCCCGGATCGCGACCTCGGTCTTCCCGAAGCCCACGTCACCGAATATCAGCCGGTCCATGGGTCGATCCGACTCCATGTCCGCCTTGACATCACGGATCGCAGCCAGCTGATCCGCGGTCTCTTCGAACGGAAAGGCGGCTTCGAACTCGCGCTGCCACGGTGTGTCGGGAGGGAAGGCGAACCCGGCGGCCGCGGCCCTCCTCCGATGGAGTTCGACCACCTGATCCGCGACGACCGCTACCTCCTTGCGGATACGCGACCTCGTCTGGGTCCAGTCGGTTCCCCCCATTCGTGACAGACGAGGCGACTCTCCCCCGGTGTACCGGGTGACTGCGGCGAGCTGGTCCGTCGGGACGTACAGTCGATCGTCTCCGGCATACTCGACAAGGAGGTAGTCGCGTTCGACGCCTGCGATCTCGCGGTGCACCAGACCGGCGAACCGACCGATGCCGTGATGGTGGTGGACGAGGAAGTCGCCCTCGGTCAGGTCCCGGTACGCGTCCGGCTGCGTCTTCCTCGTACCCCGTCCCGCCTTACGGTGCGCTCGCCGCCGTCCCGCGAGCTCGTGCTCGCCAACGACCCCGACACCGAGATCCGGAAATACGAATCCCGCGTGGATGCCGATGGGAATCACCGAAGGTCGGATGCGCTCGATCCGGTCCTTGACGGGCAGGTCGGCACCGGACTCGCCCAGCAGCCGACTGACGCGTTCCGCAGCGGCGACGCCGTCCATCGCCACGATGATCGACACGTCACGGGTCGTCCATCTGTTCACCGCTGCCGCTATCGAGTCCGGGTCACCTGCGACGCCGTCGAGGCGTCCCATTCCGTATCCCTCGTCGCCAGGACCAACCGCATGCGGAGGAGCAAACACCACATCGTCACGATCGTCCACCGAAAGCTCCAGATACAAGGGCGGGTGCGCCCCCGAATCGGGCCCATCGGCACCCCATGTGTCGGCGAGCGCCGCGGCAAGGTCCGTTTCCTCCTTGATGAGATCCGCTGCACGCTCGCGGCACCGCACCGGATCGAAGAGAACGATGCGGGCTCGACTCTCGTCCAACACCGTCCGGGGATCTGCAAGCCATGGCATCCACGACTCGAGGCCCTGGAACGTGACTCCTTGGGCGATGCGGTCCCACGTATCGGAAGCCCACGGAGCGTCGACGATGAGGTTCTCTGCCCTCGCTCGAATGTCATCGTCGAGGAGGAACTCGCGGGCCGGATGCACGGCGATGCGTTCGACAAGGTCGCTCGAGCGCTGGCTCGACGTCGAGAACGTGCGGATCTCTTCGATCTCATCACCCCAGAAATCGATTCGAACGGGTTCGTCTGCGTCCGGTGGGAACACGTCGATGATGCCGCCACGAACCGAGAAATCGCCCCGAGCCTCCGTGCGGTCCACCCGTGTGTACCCATGGGCGACGAGCTGCTCGATGGCGCCGTCGAACGAATACGTCCCACCCGCCGCCAACACGATCGGGGCCGTGTCCGACGGCGAAACCCGCTGTGTCACAGCGCGAACGGAAGCAACGACGATGCACGGCTGATCACTGCGCAGGGCGTCCCTGGCCACGATGCGTTTGCCCATGGTGACCACGTACGGTGACACATGCTCGAAAGGAAGCGTCTCCCAAGCGGGTAGATGGAAGACCTGGTCGGTGAACAGCTCGATGTCGTCGACGAGCTCTTCTGCCTCCCGCTCGCCCGGAACGACGACGAGCATGGGGCGAGTTGCGTTCCCGAGCGTCCCGGCGACCACGATCGCCCGTACAGCCGGAGGGACGACGAACCGACCGTCGACGGGAAGATCGAGTGAGGGGCGCCAGCGGTCGAGGATGGTGGAGAGCGGGGCTGGATTCGGCACCCTGCCGAGGTTAGGGGGTGGCAGTGGCGACTTGAACCCGGTGTGCCTCGACCCGGATGCCCGCCTCGAATCGCCTAGGGCACGAGACCTTCGGACCGGAACCACTCGATGGTTCGACTGAACGTGTCCGCGACTTGGGTGTACGCCACGCCGAGTTGGTCGACCGAGCGTGAGTTGTCGTATCGATGACCATGGAGCAGCGACCGGATGAGATCGGGACAGACCTTCTGTGATGGGATCAGCCGACTGAGCGGTAAACCGAACGTTCGGAGGAAGTCCGGAGAGATCCACCTCGGCCGGATATCAGTACCTGCTGCCTGGTTGATGATGTCCACCGCCTGGGCAACAGTCAGAGTCGCCCCCGAGAGGATGTATCGCTCCCCCGGTTCACCGTGTTCTGCTGCGAGCAGGTGCCCAACCGCGCAGTCGTCGATGTCGATGACCGAGACGGCGACATCGACGAGAAAGGGGCGCTTGGAACCGAGCACCCGCTGGATCAACTCGGCCGACCCGCTCGATCTACCCGGTCCCTGAACAGAGGACGGATTGACGGTGACGAGGTCGACACCGGCGGTGACCGCCGCCGTCCTCGCCGCGACCTCGCCGAGGTGTTTGGAACGCGCGTACGCTGACACATACGTTCCCCCGTGCCGCGTGTGTTCGGTGCCGATCATGCCTTCGGCCTCTCCGATCGCTGCAACGGAAGACGTGAGCACCACCCGCCCGACACCGGCATGCGCGGCAGCTTCCACGACGTTGACGGCTCCTTCGATGTTCACGCGGTCAAGCAGGGCCCGATCCTTCGGGCACCCTTCGTTGACACCGGCGACGTGGAAGACGGTCGTGGCTCCCCACATGGCATCCGACAACCCCGAAGGCGTGGTGACGTCGCCGAGCACCGGTGCGACCCCAAGCCCGCGCATGACGTCGGCATCGGCCTCGGACCGCACGAGGGCAACGACCTCGTCGCCGCGGGCGATGAGCTTCCTGAGGACGGCTCTACCCACAACCCCCGTCGCACCGGTGATGAATGCGCTACTCGTCACGGTCTCGTCGGCTCAGGACGCCGCGGAATCGTGAGAAGTAGTCGCCGGCAGAGATGACGGTGACCACGACCGCTATCCACAACGCGACGTCGGCGACGCTCACGGATCCGATTCCGAGGTCCGGATCCGCGATCGCGATGACGATGGCGACGAACTGGACCGTCGCCTTCCACTTGCCCCACATCGAAGGGGGCACCGTTCCCTGGTCGAGTGCTGCAACCGACCGAAGACCCATCACGGCGATCTCGCGCCCGATGATGATGAACACCACCCATGCATCCGTTGTACCGATCTGTACGAGGGCGATCAGTGCCCCCGTGATCAGCACCTTGTCGGCCACCGTGTCGAGAAACGCCCCGAGGGTCGTAGTGATCCGCCATCGACGGGCGAGGTAGCCGTCGGCGAAGTCGGTCAACGCTGCGATCGAGAACACGACGGCGGCGGCGATCGTGTAGCCGGTGTGGTCCGGCGATTGCAGGATCAGCCACATCGTGATCGGCGTCAGGATGAGACGGGTGACCGCCAGAAGGTTGGGAATCGACATCGTGCCAGAGCCTAAAGCAACCGCTCACCCTGCGCCGCTCGCCGGCTCCTGCCCAGATGCTCTGTCAGGTCCAGCCGAGGGACCGTTCGACCGCCTTGCTCCATCCGAGGTCCAGCTGCCTGCGAACAGACTCGTCCATGGACGATGTGAACCGTCGACCTTCGGCCCAATGCGACCGTATCTCGTCCTCGCCTGCCCACAACCCGGCGTCGATCCCGGCTCCGTATGCGGCCCCGAGCGCGGTTGTTTCGACGATCTCGGGGATGACGACATCCATATCGAGGATGTCGGCCTGAAACTGCATCAGAAGTGCGTTCGCCACCATGCCGCCGTCGCAACGCAACTCGGTCAGAGCTGCTCCGGTGTCCACTCGCATCGCCTCGATGAGATCCTTCACCTGGAACGCCGTGGCCTCGAGGACCGCTCGAGCAAGATGCGCCCGGTTGGTGAACCTCGTCATCCCCACGAGGACGCCGCGAGCGTCCGGGCGCCATCGCGGAGCGAACAACCCCGAGAATGCCGGTACGAAATAGACATCGCCGTTGTCATCGACGCTACCTGCGAGCGCTTCGATGTCTGCGGAGTGTTCGATGAGCTGGAGGTTGTCGCGGAGCCATTGCACTGAGGACCCCGCAACGGCAACCGATCCTTCGAGTGCATACACGGCCGGTTTG
>CAYTWC010000147.1:0-5509 GCA_964441975.1 uncultured Acidimicrobiaceae bacterium
ACGCTGATCTACACCTCGGGTACCACCGGGCCACCGAAGGGAGCAATGCTCACGCATCGCAACGTCGAGGTCGCGGTGATGCACGTGCTCAACGATGAGAACCGGTTCACCGGAGGCAAAGGTGAGAACCCGGCTGACGAGAAGTTGACCTACCTGCCCTTGTGTCACGTCGCTGAGCGGCTGTTCTCCTCTTGGTCCCTTGCCTACAACGGACCCGTTCTCAACTTCGCCGAATCGATCGAGACTGTCCAGGTCAACCTTCGAGAGGTCCAGCCGACGATCTTCTTCGCCGTTCCACGGATCTGGGAGCGAATCCACGCGGGTGTCCTCATTCGTCTCAGGGACGCGACACGGCTCAAGAGGCTTGTGAGCAAGTTCGGATTGAAGCTTGGCGAGTACATCGGCAAGCAGCGCGTCGCGAACGGTGGAGATTTCACCTTCACCGCTCGCCTGGCGTACTGGATCGGCAACCCCCTGTTCTTCCGCTCTCTCAAGGAGCGCGTGGGCTTGCGCCGCTGCCGCTATGCGTCATCGGGTGCCGCACCGATCGCACCCGAGGTGCTCGAGTTCTTCATGGGTCTCGGCATCCCGGTGTATGAGCTCTACGGGATGACGGAGAACACAGCCGTGGCAACGACCAATTTCGACGGTCGGGTGAAACTCGGAACGGTCGGCGAACCGTACGAAGGCATCGGTTTCCGCATCGACGAGGAGACAGGCGAGATCCAGACGAAGCATGATGCCGTGTTTGCCGGGTACTGGAACAAGCCCGAGGCGACGAAGGACACCTTCACGGAGGACGGCTGGCTCAGGACGGGGGACGTCGGTGAATGGGTCGACGGAACACATGTCAAGATCGTCGACCGTATCAAGCACATCATCATCACGTCCGGTGGCAAGAACATCTCCCCATCGGAGCTCGAGAACCATTTGAAGACATCGCCATACATCAAGGAGGCGATGGTCATCGGGGATCGAAGGAAGTTCGTCACTGCCCTCATCGCGATCGAGTACGACGTGGTCGGCAACTGGGCGCTTCGTAGGCAGATCCCGTACACGACCTACCGCGATCTCGCCGAGAAGCCCGAGGTGATCGAGCTGATCCAGACGGTGGTGACGGAGACGAACGAGAAGTTTGCGACGGTCGAACAGATCAGGAAGTTCCGGATGATCCCGAAGGAGCTCGATCACGAGGACGGTGAACTGACGGCGACCATGAAGCTCAAGCGTGGCGCCATGGAGGACATGTTCGGAGACCTCGTGGAGTCGATGTACACGTGATTTCGCTCGGCCTGATTGCCCAGGTAGCGCTCGGAGGCTCGGAGTTCGACAAGTTCATCAACGCGCTCGGCTCCGGCATCGCCCTCGGTGCGATCTACGCGCTGCTTGCACTCGGGTTCGTGATCATCTTCAAAGCGACGCAGGTCGTCAATTTCGCCCAGGGTGCCATCGCGGCTCTCGGTGCGTACCTCGTCTCCTACTTCGCGGTCACGATCAATATTCCCGGTCGATGGATCACTGGTGCACCCGACTGGCTCCAATGGTCGCTCTCGGCTCTCATCGCTGTCCTGTTGACGGCAGTGATCGGCATGGTGATCGAACGATTGACGATCCGCCCGATGATCGGCGAGCCGCTCTTTGCCGTCGCGATGATCACGTTGGGGCTCGACCTCATCATCCGCACGATCACGAACGACCTGATGGACAACACGAGCGCTGGACTGGGTGACCCTTGGGGTATCAACATCATCGACATCGGCCCCCTTCGTCTCGCCCAGACCCAGATAGCAACCGTGGTCGTGACGATCGTGGTCGTGATCCTGCTTGCGCTCTTCTTCAAGTCGAGGACGGGAGTGGCGGTACGAGCCACGGCGTTCGATCAGGAAGCCGCCATGGCCCAGGGCATCTCGGTCGGCAAGGTCTTCGCCATTGCGTGGGCGATCGGCGCCGGACTTGCCGCCCTCGGTGGCATCTTCTCGTCGGTTGCGCCGCGCGGTGCCGCCGGTGTCAGCCCGTTCACGGCTCTGATCGCGTTCCGTGCGTTCCCCGCGGTCATCATCGGGGGTCTCGACTCGATCACCGGTGCGATCGTGGGCGGGTTGATCGTGGGCATCGCCGAGGTGTTCGCGGGTACCTACCTCGGCGGCATCTCCTGGCTCGGCAACGGGTTCTCGGGCATCGTCCCGTGGCTGGCCATGATGCTGATCCTGCTCGTCAAGCCGTATGGGCTCTTCGGGACCGAGGAGATACGTCGCGTATGAGAGGTCGCCCGAACCTGTACACACGGTACGAGTCCGAGATGGGGCTCTTCCCGACGACGACCAAGAAGGTCTCGATCGCTCTGCTCGCAGTGATCGCCGTGCTCGCTCCGCTCTCGGCACTTCCGTTCGTCGGCTTCGTCGGCGATGGATCGTGGTTGATCCTCATCAACAAGGCCCTCATCTACGCGATCGCTGCACTCGGTTTGAACCTCCTGACCGGTGTCGCAGGTCAGGTATCGCTCGGTCATGCCTTCTTCATGGCCGTCGGTGCGTACACAGCCGTCCTGCTCGGGGGCGAATCTGGCAGCACCGTGTGGGGGCTCGAACTTCCGATGTGGATCTGGCTGCCTGCCGCTGGTGTCGTGGCAATGCTTGTCGGCGTGATCGTCGCACCGACCGCCGTGCGGGTTCGGGGTCTATACCTCGCATTCGTGACCCTTGGGCTCGTGTTCATCGGGCTCTTCCTCTGGCGGAACCTCGGTGTCATCGCGGGAGGGCCGACAACGGGTCGCCCGTGGCCCGAACTCGAGCTCGCCCTGTGGCGGGGAAGCGAGCCGATCATCTCGTTCGCAACCGACGGGCCGCTGTGGTGGTTCCTCCGACCGATCAACCTGCTTCCGTGGGTGAACATCGAAGAGATGACCGGGGAGATGAAGACGTATTTCTTCGTAATCGTCCTGCTCGTGATCTTCGCGCTCATCGCCAAGAACATCATGCGGACACGTATCGGTCGGTCTTGGGCGGCCATCAGGGACAGGGACATCGCTGCAGAGGTGATGGGAGTCGCAGAGGCGAAAGCGAAAGCGCAGGCTTTCGCCATCTCGTCGTTCTATGCCGGTCTTGCCGGCGCCGTGCTGGCCTCGAGTGTCGGACGGATCATTCCCGAAACCTGGGACATCTTCCTGTCCGTCGAGTTCGTTGCGATCATCCTCATCGGTGGCGTCGGGACCATCACGGGTGCGTTGCTCGGAACCTTCTTCGTCGTGCTTTCGCCGCGTATCGTTGAGAATGTGACCGGCTTCCTTGCGACTCAGGCTCAAGACGGTGGACCGTTCTCGTGGCTCGGCTCCATCTTCGTACGAACGAGTCCCGACGACATCATCGGAATCGTTTCGTACCCCGACGCTGCGGGTCCGGGGCTCAGCGTCGCCCAGCTCAACATCGTCCTGTTCGGAGTCCTGATTGTTGTCTTCCTGATCGCCGAGCCGCTCGGTCTCTACGGGATCTGGCTCCGGATCAGGAACTACTGGAAGGGTTGGCCATTCACCTACTGATCGGAAGATCTCTCCCGCGACACCGCGGTGTCAATCGGGGAGAACGACAAGAGCAAACAACAAGAGGAGAAACGAGATGAGAAAGCGATTCAGCTGGCTCGTCGTCGTCTTTGCCTTCGCCCTCCTTGCTGCAGCTTGCAGCTCGGGCGACAGCTCTGACACAACGACGACCACCGCCGGCGGTGGGGGGAGTGACACCACCACGACCACCTCGGGTGGCGGCGGAGAGACGACCACGACGGCAGGTGGCGGCGACGAGATTGCCGCAGGTCGCGGTGTCGATGTCGAGAACAAGACCATCACGTTGGGTCTGCTCGCTGACCTGACCGGGCTCTTTGCTCCGTTGGTCATCGACATCACCGACGCCCAGCGCGTGTATTTCGACATTGTCAACGCCAACGGTGGCATCGACGGCTGGACCGTCGAGCTCGTCGTCGAGGACACGAACTACAACGTCGAGCAACACCAGGAGAAGTACGAGAAGATCCATGAGGAAGTCCTCGGGATTTCGCAGTCGACAGGGTCGCCGACCAACGTTGCGCTGCTGCCCGAGTACATCGACGACGAGATGGTCGTCATTCCGCTGAGCTGGTATTCGGGCTGGGCGATCCCCGAATTCGACCAGGGCGTGATGTTCGAACAGAACACCAATTACTGCCTTGAGTCGATGAACATCGTCGCATTCGCAATGGAGCAGGGTGCAACGAAGATCGGTCTCGCCGGGTTCCCCGGTGACTATGGGCAGGATGCAGCAGCAGGCGTCAAGAAGGCGATCGAGTACTACGGACTCGAGCTCGTCTATGACGGAGAGGCTGCGGTCATCCCGGGTCAGGACTACACCGAGGTGATCCAAGGCATCGCAACGTCCGGTGCGGACTTCACCATATTGACGACGAACCCAGCCATTGGTGCTGAGATCATCGCCGGTGCAGTCAACGCTGGATACGCGGGCATGTTCTCGGGCAACAGCCCGACCTACAACCCGGCTCTGCTGGCATCACCTGCAGGTCCGCTGTACGACGCGCTGTTCTACCAGTCGGGGTACAACGTCGGATGGGGTGTTGACACACCGGGCAACAACGAGATGATGGAAGCGATGCGCGCCGCGTATCCCGACCGTCTCCCGAGCGACGCGTTCATCACGGGTTGGAACGAGGCGATCTCGATCGAAGCGGTGATCCGTCAGGCTCTTGCCAACCGCGACCTGACGCCGACCGGATTCGTCACAGCGTCGAACCAGATCGAGTCGATTGACTTCGGTGGGACCGCACCGAACCAGTCGTACGCCGGAACGCCGAACGAATACGGTCACCCTGAGAGCGCGATCATCAAGCCCGACAACGAGTAGTTCGATGCCGCGGGCGGGCTCGAACAGACGCTCACACAGGCAGACGCCACGACCGGATCCGTTCCGGTCGGCGACTTCTTCGCCGGAGATGCAGCTGCAGAGTACGACTTCGTCGCACCCTGCTACGAGCTGTAGCGACCAGGAGAGGATGGGGGTGCGGTTCGCCGCACCCCCACCCATCCTCCGGAAAGGACATCATCTGAATGCTTGAGCTGGCGAACGTCGAGGTCGTCTACAACGACGTCGTTCTGGTTCTTCGGGGCCTGTCCCTCGAAGTGCGAGAAGGACAGATCGTTGCCCTCCTCGGAGCCAATGGTGCGGGAAAGACCACGACGCTGCGTGCAATAACCGGGCTGCTCGACGTGCACGAGGGCGACATCACCAAGGGGACGATCTCCTACAACGGTCAGGAGCTGCAGGATCTCGATGCGTCGAAGATCGTCAAAGCGGGTATCGCTCAGGTCATGGAAGGGCGACGCGTGTTTGCCGAGATGACCGTCGAGGACAACCTTCGGACCGGGGCGACATCCAATCGGGACACCGCCAACGTCAAGGAGAATCACGACATGGTGATGAGTATGTTCCCGGTGCTCGCACAGCGGCGCAAGGACACGGCCGGATACCTG
>CAYTWC010000148.1:0-5456 GCA_964441975.1 uncultured Acidimicrobiaceae bacterium
AGGAACACGACACAACGATCACCTACTTCGAGCTGACGGCCGCGCTCGCCTTCTCGTTGTTTGCGACCGGCGCGGTCGATGTCGGGGTGACGGAGGTTGGACTCGGGGGTCGGCTGGATGCGACCAACGTTCTCGATGCCGATGTCTCCGTCATCACGGGCATAGGGATCGACCACGTCGAATTCCTCGGAACCACCATCGCCCAGATTGCGGGGGAGAAGGCCGGCATCCTCAAACCCGGCGGAACGCTGGTAACCGGGATCCTGCCGGAGGAAGCAGCGGTTGCGGTCGCTCAGAAGGTGCAGGACACAGAAGCGAACTGGATCGTCCCGGGCTCTGACTATGCCGTCACATCGGCCACGGTCGCGGTCGGTGGCTGGCAGTGCTCGATTTCGGGTGTGTACGGCGAGTACGAGGACATCTTCCTGCCGATCCATGGACGACACCAGGTCGACAATCTCGCAACGGCGATCGCGACGTGCGAAATGTTCCTCGGTCGTGAGCTCGAACACCAGTCCCTTCTGTTCGCGGTCGCGGCCTTGACCGCTCCTGGCAGGCTTGAGGTCGTACGGAGACGGCCGATCGTGCTGATCGACGGTGCACACAACGCCCAGGGCTTCGCCGGACTCGCCCAGACCCTCGACGCCGAGTTCCCTGCCTTGCCGTGGAAACTTGTTCTCGGCGTGCGGGGTGAACGATCGGTCGCCCAGCTCGTCGCACCGCTGGAGGGGATGGTGAGCGAGGTGTACGCCGCTGCGGCTGGCGATGTCGCGGCTGTGAATCCGCTGACGATCGCCCACGACGCGGCGGAGACTCTCGGCGTCGCTGCCCAGGCATACGACTCGCCCGAACTCGCGTTGGCGCAGGCCATCGATGATGCCGGTCCCGACGGTGGGGTCATCGTCGCCGGGTCCCTCTATCTCGTCGGTGACCTGCGCGACATATTCGCCACCGGCTCCGACCGGTCGTCCGAAGCCCATATGCGATTCGAGGCCGAGGTCGCGGACGATCCGGATGACGATGAGGACGACACCTCGTGGGAAGAGTCCGAGATCTTCTAGGTTCTGGGACTCGCGTGCCTGTTCTGGATCCAAGATCCAAGATCCAAGATCCAAGATCCAAGATGCAATTTCAAGGATCGAGGATCGAGCATCACTCCCGACCTCACTACCCTCGGTGCTCATCCCCCGATCCCCAGGAGCCACCATGTCCATCGAAAACACCTACGTGATGATCAAGCCAGACGGTGTTGCCCGCGGTCTCGTGGGCGAAGTCATCGGGCGCCTCGAACGCAAGGGTCTGAAGCTTGAAAAGATGCGGATGCTCACGATGACGGAGGAACTTGCCGGTCGGCACTACGCAGAGCACACCGACAAGCCCTTCTTCGGCGATCTCGTGTCATTCATCACATCCGGACCTGTGGTGGCAATGGAGTGGTCGGGTCCTGATGCAGTCGTGGTCGCCCGGAACCTGATGGGTGTCACAAATCCGGTCGATGCAGCACCGGGGACGATCCGTGGCGACTACGGTCTTGTCATCACCGAAAACATCGTCCACGGTTCGGATTCCGTCGAGAGTGCCGAAAGGGAGCTCGGAATCTTCTTCGGCTAGAAAGGTCGCGTCATGTGTTCTCGTCCCATTGCGGTCACAGCGCTCTTTTTTGGGCTGATTAATGGGTCAGTGAGTACACTCCGAGCAGCCAGTTCGGGGATCACATGAACAGCCTTCTCTCATTTGCCGGCCGCGACATGGCGGTCGACCTCGGTACCGCCAACACCCTCGTGTTCGTCCGCGGCCAGGGCATCGTGCTCAACGAGCCTTCTGTGGTCGCGATGAACACCCGTGACAACCGCCCCCTCGAGGTCGGAATGGCTGCCAAGCGGATGATCGGCCGCACACCGTCGTACATCCAGGCGATCCGGCCGCTTCGTGATGGTGTGATCGCCGATTTCGATGTCACCGAGAAGATGCTGCGCTACTTCATCGACAAGGTCCACACCGGCCGATTCGCAGCGCGTCCTCGAATCGTCATCTGTGTTCCCTCCGGCATCACGGCAGTCGAACGGCGAGCAGTTGAGGAAGCTGCGTACCACGCGGGAGCTCGCAGGGCCTATACGATCGAGGAACCGATGGCTGCGGCCATCGGTGTGGGGCTACCCGTCCACGAGCCGACCGGATCGATGGTTGTCGACATCGGCGGTGGAACAACCGAGGTCGCAGTCATCTCTCTCGGAGGCATCGTCGTTTCGAAGTCGGCACGCATCGGCGGCGACGAGCTCGACGAGGCGATCATCCAGTGGGTGAAGAAGGAATACAGCTTGATGCTGGGGGAGCGCACCTCCGAACAGATCAAGATGGCCATCGGTTCTGCGTGGCCGTACCCGGATGAGCCTGCTGCCGAAGTACGCGGTCGCGACCTCATCACCGGTCTTCCGAAGACCATCGTCCTTTCGAGCGCCGAAGTACGCGAGGCGATCGAAGAACCCGTCCAGGCTGTCGTTGATGCCGTGAAGTACACCTTGGACAAGACCCCACCAGAATTGGCTGCAGACATCATGGAACGCGGCATCGTCCTCACCGGCGGTGGCGCGTATCTGAAGGGTCTCGATGTGAGACTCGCCCATGAGACCGGGATGCCAATCGTGACGGCTGACCGCCCGCTCCACAGCGTTGTCCTTGGATCCGGTGCGTGTCTCGAGGAATTCGACATCCTGCATGTCGTCCTCCAGTCGTCAGGCCGCGCCTAGGTGGCGTGACCCTCCGCTGATGCTCCCTACATCCGGTCGCCGATTGAATCGGGCAACGATCCTGTTCGTGTCGCTCATCGCCATCGGATTCATCATCGCAACGTTCGACGTGCGGTCTGAGGGCGACAGCGTCGCCAACGTGTTGCGGGAAGGTACCCAGTCGATCTTCACCCCGATGCAAAAGGGAGTCGTGTGGGTGACAGATCCGGTTGTCGGCTTCGTCGACGGTGTCTCGAATCTCGCAGGACTCCGCGACGAGAACGAGCGGCTCGAAGCTCGTGTCAGGGAACTCGAGGCGCAGGCTCGGGAGGTCTCGGCTGTCGAGGAACAGGTCCGCCAACTCGAAGCGATCGTGGGCATCGAGGCTCCCGAAGCCCTCCCGACGGTGACCGCTCGGCTCTATTCATCTGGTCCATCGCCGTTCGACAACGTTCGCTACATCGACAAGGGCGCCAATGACGGCATCGTGGCCGGCCAGGCGGTTGTCGATGAAGACGGTCTCGTCGGTCGGGTTGACCTCGTGTCGGCGAACGACGCCCGGATCCGACTCATCACCGATCCTCAGATGTCTGCGGGTGTCCGAATCCAGTCGACAAACGAGACGGGCATCGTATCGGGACGAGGAGACGGCCCACTCCGTCTCGAGATGTTCCGTGCAACGAAGGCCGTGTACGAGGGCGACCTCGTTGTGACCGACGGATCACGATTTCCCCCCGGTCTCGTTGTCGGTCGGATTGCACGGGACGCCGAGGCGGAGGTCGGGTTCGTCCTGCGCACGACGGTGGACCCCTCAGCGCGGCTGTCTGAGGTCGACTATGTGAAGGTCATCGTCGGTTGGACCGCTCTCGACGCCGATCTGAGTGACGGTGTCGTCGACAATTCGGTTGCGACGACCACCTCGACAACCGTGTCCGAGACGACATCCACCACGGATCCGGACGCCAACACAACCACCCCGGAAGGGGACGGAGGATGAACCGCTCGCGCGTCGCCATCTCACTTCTTGCGATCGTGATCGCCTTGGTGCTCCAGACGACGGTGTTCGGTACGAGCGGGATCCAACCGCTCGGAGTTCCCCCGGCGCTCGTCACGCTCGTCGTGATCGCCATCGGGCCATACGTCGAGAACGAATACCACCTGCTGCTCGGATTCACAGCGGGAATCCTCGCCGATCTGATGGGCAGTGGAACCCTCGGGTTGTGGGCGATGACCCTCACCACGGTTGCCTATGTCTCTTCGCGACTCCGGGCCCAGTTCCAGGAGAGCCTCATCCTGTCCGGTGTGATCGTGTTCGCACTGACGCTCGGCAGTCAGGTCCTCTTCGTGCTGCTCGGGACGCTGTTCGGGCAGAACCTCGTCGGGGACACGTCGCTCACGGCCAAGATCGTCCTGCCGGCTCTGTGGAACCTTCTGCTCGCGTATCCCGTTTTCTGGTTGTTCGGAACGATCTTCAAGCCGCGTAACCAAGGTTGGGCGACATGACAAGCACCATGCGCACGTCGGTTCTCGGCCTGGTGTTCGGTCTACTCCTCGCGGTACTGCTGCTCCGGCTGTGGACGATGCAGGTCACGGAGGCGGCCGAGTACGAGGACCGCGCATTGAACAACCAGGTGAAGGTCGTGACGACACCCGCGCCGCGAGGAGACATCTTCTCCGCCAACGGCGTGAAGTTGGCGGGGACCCGGTCTGCGCTCTCGGCGATCATCGATCTTGCACTGGTCGACGATTCTGAGATCGAAACCCTTGCCCGCAACCTCGCCGCATTCCTCGACGAGGAAACGGCGGTGGTGCTCGACATGCTGGAGAACCCACCGTCGGGTGGTCGGGTCACCGTCGGAACGGATCTGACGGACTACGAATCGACATTCCTCCTCGAGCATCGGGAGCGGTTCCCCGGCATCAACATCATCCCGCAGCCGATCCGGGTGTATCCCGAGGGTGAAGTCGGGGCGCACGTCGTCGGATACATCGGGCGCCCGAACGAAGAAGACCTGCTCCGCGACAACGTCAACGGCACCACGTCCGTCGGCAAGGCAGGTGTGGAGCGCTCGTATGACGACGTCCTCCTCGGCACCGAGGGTGTCGTCACGTATCAGGTGGACGCGAAGCGCAAGGTCCTCGCGTTGTCGGGCGAGGTCGAACCCACGGCAGGTGGAAGTCTGATCCTGACGATCGATTCCGATGTGCAGCGTCAGTTCCAACAGTCGCTGCGCGATGGCCTGACCCTCGCGCGTCGGGTCGAGATGGAAGCGCGGGCGGCCGAGCTGGCACGCAAGTCGGTCGCCGAGCGACTCGCCGAGGCACTTGCCGAAGCCGAGGAGGAAGCACGGACCGAGGCGACCGAGGCATCGCCGGACGAGTCGACCACGACGACTCAGGGTTCAGAACCCGGGGTCGACGACGACGATGTCGCGTTGGCTGAGTCCGACGAGGTGACGATCGACGCCGCTGCCGTTCTCGCATCGCTCAACCCGCACCTGCCGATCGACTCGAACGGCGTCTGTGTCCCGGTGGAGCGGGTCGAGATCGCACTCGGCGGTGATGCGGTTCTGTCGGGTCGTGACCCGAGATTCATCCGGGTCGAGTCGATCGCCGATCAGGATGGTGAACTGATCGCGACGGTATCGATCGGCGCCGACAGGTACTTCGTCGAGGACAACGATTCGTTCGCTTCGACACTCCAGGTCCTCGCCGTTGAATCCGACCGGG
>CAYTWC010000149.1:0-5389 GCA_964441975.1 uncultured Acidimicrobiaceae bacterium
AACGAGGAACTGTCGACGGTCGTCGATACCAGTGACGAGTGGATCACCTCTCGCTCAGGGATCAAGGAGCGGCACGTGTCCCACGTCCAGAACTCGGACATGGCGACGCTCGCAGGCAGACGGGCCCTTGCGGCCGCCGGTCTCCATGCACTCGACATCGACTACGTGATCGTCGCCACCTGCACGCCCGACCGGCAGATCCCCTCGACCGCGTGTTACGTGCAGGCAAAGATCGGAGCGACCAACGCCGCAGCGGCAGACATCAACGCTGGATGCACAGGTTTCGTCTACGGGCTGTCGATGGCTCAGGGCCTCGTTGCGACGGGGACAGCCAAGCGCGTGTTGCTCATCGGATCCGAACGGATCACCGCCTACCTCGACCTCGAGGTGCGCTCGACAGCGGTCCTGTTCGGCGATGGCGCAGGCGCAGTCGTCGTCGAAGCCTCCGACGAACCGATCGGTGTGCGCTCCATGACCCTCGGGTCCGACGGCAACGCCGCTGATTCACTCACCGCCACCGGACTCGGAACCGAGTTCATCGGCACGGACGCTCGTCTGGCGGTCATCATGGACGGAGCAGAAGTCTTCAAGAATGCAGTCGTCAAGATGGGTGAGTGCACGATCGAAGCAGCCGAGAAGGCGGGCTGGCAGCCCTCCGACATCGACCTCGTGATCCCTCATCAGGCCAACATCCGGATCATCGATGCGGTGCGTCGCCGCCTTGGCGCCGACGACTCGACCGTGTACGCAAACATCGATCGGTACGGCAACACATCGGCAGCCACGATCCCGATCGCACTCAGTGAAGCAATCGAGGACAGTCGGGTGAAACCGAACGCAAATCTCATCCTTGTCGCATTCGGTGCCGGATTCACCTGGGGAGCATCCGGATTCATATGGGGGGACCGTGTCGATCCGATCGATCGGATCGATGATGAGTTGCCCGAGCCGACGATCTCGGGTCTCGACATCATGAAGTCTCGACAGAGGGCGTTCGTCTGATGGCATCGGTCGCATTGGTCACGGGGGCATCGCGCGGTATCGGTCGCGCCATCGCACTGAAACTCGCCGAGGACGGATTTGCAGTCGGGGTCAACTACGCATCGAGTGCCGGGAAGGCCGAAGAGGTCGTCGAGGAGATCGTCGCCGCCGGTGGTGCCGCGGTCGCAGTACAGGCAGATGTGAGCGATGCTGACGCTGTGGCAGCCATGTTCGACACGGTCGCCGAAGCGCTCGGCCCGGTGACGGTTCTCGTGAACAATGCAGGGATCACGGATGACGGTCTGCTGCTGAGGATGTCCCCCGAACAGTGGGACAGGGTCGTCGATACGAACCTGCGGTCGGTGTTCCTCTGCACCAAGACAGCGCTCAGGGGAATGATCAGGGCCAAGGGTGGCCGCGTCATCAACGTCTCGTCGGTATCGGGTGTCTATGGGAACGCCGGGCAGGGAAACTACTCGGCATCGAAGGCCGGAGTCATCGGATTCACGAAGGCGACGGCAAAAGAAGTCGGTTCGCGCGGTATCACGGTCAATGCCGTTGCCCCCGGGTTCATCGCAACCGACATGACCGACGCACTCGGTGAAGAAGCAACGAGTGCGGCGGCAGATCAGATCTCTCTCGGTCGTCTCGGGACGCCGGAAGAAGTGGCATCCGTGGTTGGCTATCTTGCCTCCGACGGAGCGTCGTACATCACAGGTCAGACCATCGTCATCGATGGTGGTCTGGCACTCTGACAATCAGGAGGGCGAAAGCCATGGAAAGATCCGATATCGAGTCGAAAATGAAAGAGTTGCTCGTCGAGGAGCTCGGTCTTGAAGCAGACAAGATCACGATGAGCGCCACATTCGAGGAGGACCTTGAAGTCGATTCGCTCGGGGTCGTTGAGCTCCTGATGGCGCTCGAGGACAACTTCGGTGTCCAGATTCCGGATGAGGAAGCCGAGTCGCTCGTGACGGTCGGTGAAGCTGTCGATCTCGTCGAGCAGAAGCTGAACGGGTAACCGTCATCGTGAAACAACGTCGAGTCGTCGTCACCGGTCTGGGGAATGTGTCCTCACTCGGGCATGACGTTGACACCTTCTGGTCGAACATCCGCTCAGGTGTCAGCGGTATCGACACGGTTGCAAGCGTCGATGTCTCCGACATCCCGACGAAGATCGCGGCGGAGGTCGCTGACTTCGATATCGAGGATTTCATGGAGCGCAAGGACGCCCGTCGACTTGACCGGTCGTCCCAGTTCTTCTGGGTTGCGACCCAGCAGGGTCTTGCCGATGCTGGCATTTCCTATGAGGAAGACGACCCTGACGCGCTCCGCGCCGGTGTTCTGGCTGGCACAGGCATCGGCGGCGTATCGACGTTCGAAGAACAGATGGATGTGCTCTTCAACCGCGGTCCCAGCCGCATGTCGCCGCACGGCATTGCGAAGATCATCTCGAACATGCCGGGTGGAGTCGCCTCGATCGACTTCCACCTCTACGGACCGAACAGCACGGTCGTGACGGCCTGCGCTGCATCCGCCAATGCCATTGGTGACGCCGCCGCGGTGATCCAACGTGGTGCAGCCGATGTCATGGTCGCTGGAGGATGTGAAGCGAGCATCACCCGATTCGCCATGGGCGGGTTCTCCCAGGCCCGTGCGATGAGCACGAACAACGACGACCCGAAGGGCGCGTCCCGCCCGTTCGATGCCGATCGGGACGGGTTCATCATGGGCGAGGGTGCAGCCGTGCTCGTGCTCGAGGAACATGATCACGCCGTCGCACGTGGCGCACGGATATACGGCGAGGTGCTCGGCTACGGCATGTCGGCCGACGGGTATCACATCACGCTGCCGAGACCAGGCGGTGCCGGGGCGGCCCGTGCGATGGAGGCCGCCCTGTTCGATGCCGACATGGAGCCTTCAGACCTTGATTACATCAACGCTCACGGCACTTCCACACCAGCGAACGACAGAACCGAGACCGCGGCGATCAAGCTTGCGTTCGGCGAAGATGCCTATCGCATCCCGGTGTCGTCGACGAAGTCGATGACAGGGCACCTCCTTGGTGCTGCGGGCGCCATCGAGTCACTCGTCTGTCTCCTCGCCATTCGCGACGGTGTCCTGCCGCCGACGATCAACTACGCAACTGCCGATCCCGACTGCGACCTGGACTACGTTCCGAACACCGAGCGGGCGGTCCCGATCAAGACGGCGATGACCAACTCGTTCGGCTTCGGTGGTCACAACGTGAGCCTCATCTTCGGAGCACCGCCCGAGTAGGTATCGGCACAAGTGCCCATCGGTAGCTATTCGCCGGTGGTCACTCAGGGACTTCACACCCCGGACCGGGTGGCTCTTCGCCCTTGATGACGCTTTCGTTGTATTCGTCGAACGACCGTGCGACGAGAGCTGCGACGAGACCGACCCCGATGATCGATGCGAGACCGAGTACGAGGGCTCCGGCGAACTCGTAGGCGGGGCAGGTCGAGGGAAGACAGATCGTCTCGACGATCGAGGCACCGATGAGGGCACCCGCGGCCGCGCCAGCGAACGCCGTGATGGCGATGAGCGGGCGGACGTTGGCACGTGCCGCACCGTATGCGAATCCGCCTCCGAGCACACCACCGACGATCGCACCGAAGATGTCGAACACGAAGAACCCTGCGATCAAGCCGAACAGCACGCTTCCGATGATCGATGCAGTGTCACCCGGTCGCATCACCGTGCTCCTTTCGTGGCGCTCGAGGAGCAGGGAGTGCAGACGATGGCTGGGCCGTCGTCCTTCGTGCCTGCGGGAGCCACGCGGCAACGGTACAAGCCGCTGCGGTCAATCCGATCGTCAGGACCCACGGCATCGGTGATGCTGCGAACGCGGCTGCGGCCGTGATCGGCACGACGATGCGGAGGCTCCAGATCGCGCCCGGCACAGCTTTTGCATAAGCAAACGATGAGCCCGTCGCCGCGAGCGCCGCAATCCACTGTGTCCAGTGTGTGGTGTCGTAGGCGCCGATCCCGACGACGAGGGGGGCCACCGGAGCGATCGCGGTCAAGGCGACAGCCACGTGGTTCGGAGCGTCGACGGCGGGCTGTTGCCGGACCCAGAAACGGAGCCATGGACCGATGAGGAGCACGATCGCGACCGCTCCGGCGACGAGCACCCCAACCACGACGGCGTCGGGATTCGCGCTGGCGAGCAGCATCGCCGACCCGGTTGCCGCGGCGAGGCCCCACCGACCCCACGGAGCGTGGACGAGCAGGAATCCTGACAGGACCACGAGGGTGCTCATCAACATGCCGAGAGCGATGAGCGCGACCGAACTCTGGGAGAACTGCCATGGGTCCAACGCAAAGAGGACCAGACCCGCCACGACGGAGGCAGCAGCGAGGGAAGCGGCGGCTACTGCGAGGCGACGCACGGCGGCTCAGGCCCGACTATTGATCTGGGCGGGTGTCAACCGATCCGGGAATCCGCTGGAACCCGATCGTTGCGTTGTACCGATAGATCGCCGGGGGTAGGTCGGAGAAGTCGAACTCGAACTGGCCACCGGGTTCGATTTCATAGTCATCCCATTCGCCCGAGGTGAGCAGATAGGTGACATCGTCGTCATTGGTCCACACGACGGTTTGGGTCACTTCGAGGTCAAGCGGAAGGATCGCAGGGCGGAATGCTCCGTTGAGGATCTGGATGAACGCCACGCCCTCGGGTGGTGGTTCCGTTGTCGTTGTTGTCGTCGGCTTCCGATCGGCCGCTACCACAGCGTCTGATGGAGCTGACGTGATGAGGGACCCCACGACGGCGAATACGAGGAAGACGGCGAACACCAGTGCAGTGCTCTTGATCAGCGTCTTTCGTCCCAAAGGTCCCTCACATCATCGGAGAGCGCGAGTCTAACGGAATTGCCAGGAAGAAGTCAGCGTCCACCGGACGCGTTTGCATCCGAGGGCATACGATCGCCCGGTGTCCATCGACCGACGAGCTGCCACGTTGGCCCCGGCCCCAGGCGCAGCGTCGTCACCGATGCGTGTGGTGGGGGAGAAGCAAGGAGCGTCTCGAGGCGTTGACCCGACAGCGCGAGGGCGGTTGCCGCAACAGGGTCCTGATGTGCGACATAGACCGTCGTTCCATTCGGGACGATGTGAGCCTCAACCGCAGCGGTCGTTCGTGCAACCACGTCCTGGAGGGTCTCGTGGGCAAACGGGAGATCCGCCGGGTTGGCGAGATAGGCCTCGACCTCGCCTGGGGCGATCCGATGGATGTCATCCCAACCCTCGCCGAGCCAGGATGGGCTCACGTTCCATTCGATGAGGCGCTCATCGGTCACCACAGCGAGGTCGTGTCGTCGTGCGATTGCGGTTGCGGTGTGCACAGCCCTGATGAGTGGGGAGCTGACGACGCGGGCGATGGGGA
>CAYTWC010000150.1:0-5384 GCA_964441975.1 uncultured Acidimicrobiaceae bacterium
GCGCCCCATGGCCTCGATCGACCGCTCCGACCGAACCCAATCCATGTAGCCGGTGTCATGGAGAACTACGTCCACGGCTGCTTCCGGCCCGTTCGTCGCCTTGGTGGCCAGGACATCGATGAGCGCAACGAAGTCGAGCATCGACTTCTGCGCCCTCGACGTAAGGCTGGCGATGTCCCCAGCCCGACGGAGGGCGTCCATGAATCCGATGCCATGCTTCTCCGCGAATCGGTCGACATGGGCAACACTTGTGTCGCCGATCGACCGTCGTGGAACATTGATGATCCGCTTGATCGCCACCTGATCGTCGGGGTTCACTACCGCGCGCAGATACGCCAAGGTGTCCTTGACTTCCCGACGGTCGTAGTACTTGAGTCCACCGACCACCTGATAGGTGACGCCGAACCGGACGAACAGCTCCTCGATGACCCGGGATTGCGCGTTCGTGCGGTAGAACACGGCTACGTCGCTGAGGGCGATGCCTTCGTCACTCAAACGTGCGATCTCTTCGGCGATGTACGCCGCCTCCTCGTGCTCGTCCTGGCCCTCGAACACGACGATCTTTTCACCGGCTCCCTCGTCGGTCCACAGCTTCTTGGGCTGCCGGGTCGCATTGTTTGCGATCACCGAGTTCGCAGCGTCCAATATGGTCTGGGTCGAGCGGTAGTTCTGTTCGAGCAGGATCAGCCGAGCATCCGGATAGTCCTTCTCGAAGGCCATGATGTTGCGCATGTCGGCGCCCCGGAACGCGTAGATCGACTGGTCCGAATCGCCCACCACGCACACGTTGCTGTGCTTGGCAGCGAGCATCTTCACCAACATGTACTGCGCGTGGTTCGTGTCCTGATACTCATCGACGAGGATGTACCGGAATTTGGTCTGCCACCGGTCGAGCGCATCAGGAAACGCTTGCAGGAGTTCGACTGTGAGCTTGAGTATGTCGTCGAAGTCGACTGCTGACGCCTCCACCAGCCGCTGCTGATACAAGCGGTAGATATCAGCGACCTTCTCGTGATAGAACCCCGAGTCCTGCGATGCAAAGGTCTCGTAGTCAATCAACTCGTTCTTGGCTTTGGAGATCGTGGCCTTGATCTGGCGTGGGGGGAACCGCTTGCTGTCGATGTCAAGGTCCTTGATACACATGCCGATCAGCCGGTTCGCATCCGCCTCGTCGTATATCGAGAAGGACGACCGGTACCCGAGCCGGTGGATCTCCTGTCTCAGAATCCGCACGCATGCGGAGTGGAAGGTCGAGACCCACATGTTGTGAGCCACTCCCCCAACGAGTTCGGCGACCCGCTCCTTCATTTCGCGTGCTGCCTTGTTGGTGAACGTGATTGCGAGGATCTCGTATGGCGAGACGCCGAGGTCTCTCACAAGGTGGGCGATGCGGTAGGTGAGAACCCTTGTCTTGCCGGACCCGGCACCGGCAATGACGAGGACCGGCCCATCCGTGGCCGCGACCGCCTCGCGCTGGGTCGGATTCAGGTTCTGAAACAGCGGAGATTCGGACATCGACCCAAAGTCTATCGCTCCCGCCCGTCGGAATCACAAGCGTGTCGTTTTGAGGGAGGGGGCACCCGGTGCCGAGGACGAGGCGGTCGTCAGGTCGTCGTCGCGGCTGCCGTTTGGATGAGCTGATCGAGGCGTTCGACCAGTGCGCCCTTCGCGAAGTCAGCCTTGTCGAAGAAAGCATCAGCGCCCGCCCGCTCTGCTCGCGTCCGGTCCTCCTCCGATGCGACACCCGAGAGCATGACAATCGGGATGGCCCCGTACCGCTGGCGCACAAGATGGATCAAAGCAACACCGTCCGCCCGCGGCATCGAGAAATCGACGACCAATGCATCGACCTCGTTCGAACCGAGCACACCGAGCGCGTCCGCAACACTTCCCGCTGCGATCGTCGCAAAGCCGTGGGCAGCGAGAACGCCCGAAACGACTTGTCGCACGCCCTGGCTGTCGTCGACGACCAGGATCGTCCGAACGGGACCGGTTGGTTTTGCCTCGTTGGCGTGGTACCGCTGTGCGAGACGACCGGCATCGACGAGAAGCACCGTGTCGTCCCCGCCGAGCAGGGCGACGCCGGTGACAACGGTCGGACCCTCGAGCAGCGGCCCGAGGTCCTTGGTCGCTACCTCATGGGTCGCCATGACCTGATCGACAGCGAGCGCGAGTGAACCGGACGGCGTCTTGATCACGAGCACTTGACCCGGCAATCCCTCTACTTCAAGGCCGGCCACTGAAGCGAACGATGAGTATGGGATCGTTTCGCCCGCATACACGATGGAGCTTCCTCGCTCAGACACGTCGATACGTACATCGCTGACGGCCAAGGAAGCCACGACCGCCGACTCCGGGATACCCCAGGACCGATCGCCTGCCCGGAAAAGGCGTGCTTCGTGCAACGCTCGCTGCGCGGGCATCGTGATCGTGAATGTCGAGCCGAGTTCCGTCGATGTCATCTCGATCGATCCGAAGACCTCCTCCACGATCTGGGAAATACGCGCGAGTCCATCTCCGTCCCGCGTGAACTCGGACGATCTGGGATTGGTCGAGAATCCGGGAGCAAACATCACCGATTGCAGCTCATCTACGGAGGGCTCGTTTCCGACCAGGTCGAGCCCGATAGCTGTCTCGCGCACGGCCGTCCAGTCGACTCCGGCGCCGTCATCCGAAACCTCGATCGTCACGTGCTGGTCGTCGTTCGCGATGCGCAGGGTGACCACGCCGGTGGTCGCCTTGCCAGCTTTCACTCGCTCGTCGGGGTATTCGATTCCGTGGATGACGGCATTGACTATCAACTGCCGCATGGCCTCACCGATCCGGTCGACCATCTGGCGATCGACAACGGTGTCAGCACCCTCGATGCGAAGTTCGACCGACTTGCCCGACTTCTTCGACAGATACTTCATCATCTGTGGCAACGTCGAGGTCACAGCTGCGAGTGAGACCGAGGTCAGCCCGAGGGAAGCCTCCTGCAGCTCCGCAGACGCCCTGCGGGCGGTCTCGAGCGATTCGAGTGCGGCTTCAGCAGCGGGATTCGTGCGGAAATCGGCAGACCGCAGGATCGGGCCTGCCTGACCGGCGAGGGACTCGAGGTCGATGCGCAGCGCCGCGACCTCGTTGATGATCCTGAAGAGCCGACCGGCATTGACCGGTACAGATTCCTCCGCCGCCCACGATTCAACGGCGCTCACGAGCCCACCGAGACCGAACGCCGGACCTCCTTCGGGGTCGAAGATCGAGCCCTTTTCGTAGAGGAAGTCGATTGTGACTTCGGTCGCTGGCGCAGGCGCCGGCGGAGGCCCATCGGGCTGTGGTCGATGGGCCTCCGCAGCGGCCTGCTCTGCTCCGCCCGCGAAGGCAGACTTGATGATCTCAACGGTGACGGTCGGACGCTGCAGCTTGCCGTCAGGACCAGGCTCATACACCAACGGCCCGGTCTCTTCAGGAGCAGGAGGAATCGGTGGCGACGCCTCCTCGGGTTCGCTCAGTTGGGGCGCTGTCGATGGCGCCTGTTGCGGTGTCGTCGGCTCGGGTGCCGGGGTGAGTTCGACGACTTCAGCCAAAGGGTCGGAAGCCTCCGGCGGATCCGGCTCTTCGAGCGGCTCGGGCAGTTCGGCGCGTCGATCGGGGTCCGTGACGAGGGTACGCAGCGACTCGAGAGCCTCGTTGACATCAGCGGTCGAACCGGACAGCGCCTCAACCAATGAGTTTGCGAGTATCGCCATCACGCGTCCGACAACGCCAGTCGGTGTCGGCTGGTAGTCGCCCTGCTGGATCCAGCGCCAGATGACCTCACAGGCTTCGCCACCCCGGGCGATCACCTCGTGACCCATGACTCGCCCGGTTCCTTTGATCGTGTGACCTTCGCGAACCATCCTCCCCGCGAGGTCAGGTGTCACAGTTCCGTCTATGACGGCCGCGGCGCCTTCGGCGAGGGAGGATGCCCGTTCGGTGAGTTCCTCACGGAACAGACTCTCGAGGTCTGGATCGTTCTGCACAGCCATTATTCCCAGCGTTTCCGCTTCTTGTACCTGTGCGATATCGGACGGATTCGACCCGGTCTTGAGGACTATGACTAGTGCGTGCAGCGTGCGCTGCACGAGAAATCAGATACCAGATCCCAGACCGCAGACCCGACTAGGGGCGTGCGGGTGCCGGTACTGGAATCTGGGATATGAAGCCTGGGATCTCGGTTGGCGTCAGCCGAGCGCCCTAATGATCAGGGAACAGCGCGGGCTTCTCCCGGGCGGCTGAGTAGTCCCGCTCGGCCACGGGGGGATGACCCCACGGTCCGAAGGTTCCGAATTCGTCGGTCTGGTCGGCGCCGGGGATGAATTCGATATCGATTCCCGACTCGGTCACCGTGCCCCGATGGAAACCGAATCGGGTCTCGGCGTCGGGCCAGCGGTCCGCCAACTGGGCGGTGTTGCCCCCCGCGCTTGTTCGATAGATGCGAATCCCGTCGACGACCTGAACCGGACGGCCGGTGTGGACATGGCCACACATCAGGATGTCGACATTGGCGTCCCTGAGGAGCTGCCACACCCGCTGACGGTGTGGAGGGCTCATCGAGAAGTACCAGTTGTCGTACTCCTCCTCCTTCGTGAGGTCCCATGATGGCTCATCGAGTTCTTCCATGAACGGCCAGTAGTGCATCATCGCTACGTGGTGGCGACCGGGTGGAAGGTCAGCCAACGTTTCGAGCATCCGCCAGAATCGCGCTTCTTCGGGAAGACCGGATCCAGCCACACCGGTGTAGAACCCGGTGAATCGGACGCCTTTGTGAAGGAAGGTCCAGTTCGGTGCCCCGAAGTAGGCAGCGAAGGCGTCAAGTCGCGGTTGGGTCACGTTCAGGTCGATGTCGTTCCAACCGAGCCCCTTCTTGTCCCAGATCTTGTTCCCGTTGACCTTGGTGTGCTTGTTGCCGACGTCCATGTTTCCCGGAATGACGAAGGATGGGAACGGCAGCGTCGCCAGATCGTCTCGTGCCTGCTCGAGCTCGAATTCATGTGTTTCGCCATCACGGGTCAGGTCCCCGCCGACCAGGAGGAAATCGGCACCGATCTCCTTCATCTGCTCCTTGATCGCAGCCCAGCGCTGATTGATGGCGGGACGAAACCGATACGAACGTGCGGTGCCGAGATGGTGATCGTTGACGTGGAGAAAGGACCACGAATCTGTCGCGTTCGTTTGCTCAGCTTCGGTCACGTGTTCGTCCCCTCAATATCGGCATGCACAAGGTCGAAAATCACTATACATCCGGCCGCCTCAGCCGAATCCAGACCGTATCATGGATCATCGATCTGGGATCTTGGATCTTGGATCTTGGATCTTGGATCTGGGATCTCGCCATGCGAATCCGAGCGCTCAACCGGCGG
>CAYTWC010000151.1:0-5349 GCA_964441975.1 uncultured Acidimicrobiaceae bacterium
CGTGGCCGTGTCGCTCTTCAAGATCGCCAACGACCTCCGCTGGTTGTCGTCGGGCCCTCGCACCGGGATCGCCGAGATCACGTTGCCTTCGTTGCAACCGGGATCATCCATCATGCCGGGCAAGGTGAACCCGGTGATCTCGGAGATGATGATGCAGGTATCGAGCCACGTCATCGGCAACGACGCCGCTATCACCTGGGGTGGAGCGAACGGGAACTTCGAGCTCAACGTGATGATGCCGATGATGGCGCACAACCTCCTCGAGTCGATCGACCTGCTCGCCAACGCGGCGACCGTGATGCGCGAGAAGATGGTCGACGGGACGGTTGCGAACACCGAGCGTGCCAAGTGGTTGCTCGAACAGAACGTGATCATCATCACCGCCCTCGTCCCGTTGATCGGGTATGACAAGTCGGCGGAAGTCGCCAAGAAGGCGTTCTCCGAGGGTCGTGGTGTTCGCGAAGTGGCTTTGGAGCTCGGCGTGCTCCCGGAAGACGAGCTGAACTCCGCATTGGACCTCCGCCCGATGACGGAAGGCGGCGTCGCCAGCTGACCACTGGCTGCGAATCTCATGAGCAGAACAGACAGCGACCTGATGGAGGGGTTCTTGTTCACGGACCAGTACCAGCTCTCGATGGCCCAGCTGTACTGGAAACAGGGACTTGCCGACACGACGGCCCAGTTCGACTACTTCTTTCGCCAATATCCCGACTACGGGGAGCACCAGGCAGGGTACGCGATCACGGCCGGGCTCGGATGGCTGCTCGACTGGCTCGAAGAGACGCGGATCACAACTGAGGAGGTCGAGGCGCTGCGGTCCCAGCGGAACGGAGCCGGCAACCAGCGATTCGACGATGGGTTCCTTAGCTGGCTCGCCGACGCCGGACGATTCGACGGCCTTACGATCCGGGCGATCGACGAGGGCCGGGTCGTGCACGCGTTCGAACCGATTGCGATCGTCGAGGGTCCACTCGCCCTCGCGCAGATCGTCGAGACGTCCCTGCTCAACCACCTCAACTATCAGACGCTGATCGCGACCAAGGCGTCACGGGTTGTCGACCAGGCCCGGGGCGGTCAGGTCCTCGAGTTCGGAATGCGTCGCGGCCCAGATGTGGGGGCGAACGCCGGGACACGGGCCGCGCTCATAGGTGGCGCCCACGGGAGCTCCAACGTGGGCGTGTCCCACGCGCTCGGCTCCGACCCATCGGGGACGCATGCCCACTCGATGGTGCAACTCTTCATGGCGCTTGGTGGTGGCGAGCTCGGCGCATTCCGTGCGTACGCGGATGCATATCCGGATGAGTGCCTGTTGCTCGTCGACACCATCAACACGCTTTCGTCGGGCATCCCGAACGCAATCACGGTCTTCGACGAGCTCCGCGCGAGCGGTCACGAGCCACTTGGTATTCGACTCGACTCCGGCGACCTCGCGCACCTTGCGGTTCGCTCGGCCCGGATGCTCGATGACGCGGGGTTCCCAGAGGTCGCAATCGTGCTGTCGTCGGATCTCGACGAATTGGCGATGTGGCAGATCCGCGAGCAGATCCAACAAGAGGCGCCCGAATATGGGCTCGACCCCGCGAAGGTCGTTTCGCGTCTGATGTATGGCGTCGGGAGTCGCTTGGTGTCGTCGCACGGCCATTCCTCGCTCGGCGGTGTGTTCAAGCTCGTTGCCATCGACAGCAACGGGTGGACCCCAGCGATCAAGATCTCGGATACACCGAGCAAGATGCCGATCCCCGGTCGGAAGAAGCTGTGGCGTGTCTATGACCAACGCGGGCTGGCCACAGCCGACGTCGTGTCCGGCGAGGACGAGGTCATCAACGCGTCTGAACCGGTCGACGTCCACCATCCGCACCGCCCGAGCATCGCGAGGACGCTCGCAGCTGAGGAGACCAGGGAGGTAGAGCAGCTCCACTCGACCGTGTTTGCCGACGGCAAGCGGTCGACCGAGCAGGAACCGCTCGATGTGTTGCGTGGTCGGCGGGATGCGGATCTTGCCCGTCTCGACATCGGTGTGCGACGGCTCGTCAACCCCCATCGATATCACGTGTCGGTGACGACGTCGGTCCGGGATCTTCAGGTGGAACTTGTGAACAAGACGAAGGCGTCGTCCTCGGGGTCCTAGGAAGTCAGAGGACGACGCAGAAGTGACGCTTCAGACGACGGTTGCACCGGCAGTGACCATGGTGGCAACCGCTCGTGCGCCGTCACCGGGGGAGAGGTTGACAGCGCTGATGCCGTCGGCGAGAACCGTGGTGGTGAAGCCGAGTGCGACACCATCCACCACCGTTGCCACGACGCAGTAGTCCGTGGCGAGACCGACGACAGCGATTGCCGATACCCCCGAATCGCGAAGGAGTGCAGCCAGTTCGGTGGGAGCCGTCTCGCCGGACTCGGGATCCTGGACGGTGAAACCCGAGTACCCGTCTTCGCCACCCACGCCTTTCCGGACCAAGGGGCCGGCGGCAACGAGATCCTCGTGGAACTCAGCCCCCCAGGTCCCACCCACACAATGATCGGGCCAGATACCGCCCGATGAAGCAAAGTGGGGGGTCTGGGCGGGGTGCCAATCCTGGGTGCGGACGACAAGCGAACCTGCAGCACCGGCGGTCGCCACCGTTTCGTTGATGAACGGGAGCACGTCGGGTGCACCGGACACGAAGAGCGAGCCTTCGGGATGTGCGAAATCGTTCTGGACATCCACCACGATGAGGGCCGTTGTGGGCGAGAACTCGATCACGACGCGGTGGCGGACGCCTGATCGAGGGCATCGGCGAGCGTCGTCCATGCGAGATCCGCGCACTTGATGCGTACCGGGAACTTCCGGACTCCCTGGAGCGCCTCGAGATCGCCGAGGACCGATCCGGGTCGCTCCTCGTCGACGGGGTTGTCGCCTTCCTCGATGGTCATCATCACGCGGAACTTGTGTGCGATGTCCTCGATCTCGGCGACCGGCTTCCCGACGATCGCTTCCATCATCATCGAACCCGAGGCCTGCGAGATCGAGCATCCCTGACCCTGCATCGCTGCGTCGGTGACGACACCGTCGTCGACCACGATGTCCAGGAAGAACTCGTCGCCGCATGAGGGGTTCACACCCTCTGCATGGACGTGATCACCACTGAGCGTTCCCTTGCGACGAGGGTTCCGGTAGTGGTCGAGGATGACTCCTCGGTAGAGCTCTTCGAGTTGTGACATCTGTATCGGTTCCTGATCAATGGTCAGTCCGGAAGGGTACCAACCGGACGGTGTGCCGATTTCGGCTAGCCGAGTCCGAAGATCTTGCGGGCTGTGTGGAGCGATTCGACGAGGGTGTCGACCTCGGCGTTCGTGTTGTACAGATAGAACGACGCCCGTGCGGTTGCGGGGACGTCGAAGTATTTCATGAGCGGGCGTGCGCAGTGATGACCTGCACGGACGGCGATCCCATCCTGGTCGAGGATGGTTGCGATGTCGTGCGCATGGATGTCGCCCAGCACGAAACTCACCGCACCGCCACGTTTCGTGATGTCCGTCGGTCCGTAGATCTTGAGATCGGGGACCTCGGACAGGCGTTCGAGGGCGTACGTCGTGATGTCCCGCTCGTGGGCGAGCACGTTGTCTATTCCGACGTCAGCGAGATAGTCGACGGCCGCTCCGAATCCGACGGCCTCGGCGATGGGAGGAGTGCCTGCTTCGAACTTGTGGGGGACAGGGGCCCATGTCGAGGAGTGTCGTTCGACGACGTTGATCATCTCGCCGCCGCCTTCGGTCGGCTCCATCTCCTCAAGTCGTTCCTTACGCCCCCAGAGCGCTCCGATCCCTGTGGGGCCGAGCATCTTGTGGGACGAGAACGCCATGAAGTCGACATCGAGATCATCGACTGCCACCGGTGCGTGCGGTACGAGTTGGGCGGCATCGAGAACGGAGATCGCACCAACGGATTTCGCCGCATGTGCGAGGACCTCGATCGGGCCGAGCGCTCCGGTGACGTTCGACATCCCTGCGAATGCGACGATCTTCACACGGTCGTCGACCACGGCCTCGATTTTCGAGATGTCGACCGTGTAGTCATCGTTCAATTCGAGATACACGAGCTCGGCACCGGTGTATCTCGCCACGAGCTGCCACGGCACGATGTTTGCGTGGTGTTCCATGATGGTGACGACGATCCGGTCACCCTCGGACAGATGGTTCAGGCCCCACCCGTACGCAATGTGATTGAGCGCTGTGGTGGTGCCCCGGGTGAACGCCAGCTGGCTTGGTGAAGCCCCCACGAATGCCGCGACCTTGTTCCTGGCGCGCTCGTACAGGTCGGTTGCTTCCGCCGCGAGCGTGTGGGCACCACGGTGGACGTTGGCATTGGATCGCGTGTAGTACCGATCCATCGCATCGAGGACGGACTGGGGTTTCTGCGACGTCGCAGCCGAATCGAGATAGACGAGGCGCTTCCCGTTGACCTCGCGGTTGAGGATCGGGAAGTCAGCCCTGAGAGCGGAGAGGTCCGTCACCCGACGCCGAGCTCGGGGCGAAACGCCTCATAGCCTGCGTCTTCGATCTCGTCGGCAAGCGCGGCGTCACCGGACTGGATGATGCGACCGTCCATGAACACGTGGACGAAGTCGGGCGTGATGTAGTCGAGCATCCGTTGGTAGTGCGTGATGATCAGGAATCCACGATCGTCGGCCTGCAGTCGCTTGACGCCTTCGGCGACGATGCGTAGGGCATCGATGTCGAGACCGCTATCGGTCTCGTCGAGGACCGCGAATTCGGGCTCGAGAATCGCCATCTGGAGGACCTCGTTGCGTTTGCGCTCGCCGCCCGAGAATCCCTCGTTGAGGTAGCGATCGGCGAATGTCGCATCCATCTCGAGATCCTTCATGGCTTCCATGACCTTCAAGCGGAGTTCGAGCACCGTGTAGTTGGTACCGGTCCTGTTCGACAGGGCGGTCCGGAGGAAGTTCACGACGCTGACACCGGGAATTTCCTCGGGGTACTGGAATCCGAGGAACATCCCGGCACGGCCCCTCTTCTCGGGAGCCCAATCGGTGACGTCCTCACCCTTGTACTCGATGGAACCTTCGGTGATCTCGTACGCGGGGTGGCCGAGGAGGATGTTGGCCAGCGTCGACTTGCCGGAACCGTTCGGTCCCATGACCGCATGGGTTTCACCGGCGTTGACGGTGAGATCGACTCCCTTGAGAATCTCGTTCCCGTCGACAGAGGCGTGGATGTTGTTGATCGCAATCAGTGGTGTGGACATGCTCACAGGGTAACGCCGCCGAGGGTCATTCAAACGGGGTAAATCCGGTGTCAGAAGTCAGAAGTCAGAAGTCAGAAGTCAGAAGTCAGAAGTCAGAAGTCAGA
>CAYTWC010000152.1:0-5312 GCA_964441975.1 uncultured Acidimicrobiaceae bacterium
ACTTCGTCGAGAACAACGATTCGTTCGCTTCGACACTCCAGGTCCTCGCCGTTGAATCCGACCGGGTCATCGTCTACCACACGGACAAATGGTGCCCGGTCCGAAGTGTCGGTGTCGTCGAGGATCCCCGCGACGGATCGATCATCGCCATGGGTTCATACCCCGACTATGACCCATCCGTGTTCGTCGAGGGACTCAGCGACGAGCAGTGGGCATCGCTGAGCACCGTGTTTGCGTTCCAGAACTTCGCTGTGCAGGGTCTATACGCACCGGCTTCGACCTTCAAGACGGTCCCATACGTCCTTGCCATGGAAGAGAATTTCTATCCCATCGACCGTGGCCTCGGGGACAAGGAAGTCGGCGACGAGGAACCCGACGAGGCGGCCGTCCCTGTGGCGCTCCAGACCCACACGGACGAGTACAGCTGCTCAGGCGAGTTCAAGTTCACCCTCAACGATGGCACGGTCCAGACGAAGCGAGACTGGAAATGGCCCGGTGGTCATGGACCCCTCGACCTCCACGGAGCACTCCAGGCGTCGTGCGACCTGTACTTCTGGGACGTTGCCTTGCGCCTCTGGGAAGAGCGGAGCGATGACTCGGGGTTCGACAAGGAGAACCTGCTCCAGGAGTACGCACGGGCGTTCGGGTTCGGAACCGCCACCGGTATCGATCTTCCGTTCGAACGCGACGGTCTCATCCCGGATCGCGACTGGTTCAGTTCCGAGCAGGCAGCCGGCACCGGCCGGGTCCGAGAGGACGGCCCGTGGGTGGGTGGTGACCTCATGGACATCGCCGTCGGTCAGGGGGCGACCCTGACGACCCCGCTCCAACTCGCCAATGCCTACTCGGCGATGGTGAACGGCGGGACGGTCTGGAAACCGAGGGTTGTCCAGGAGGTGCTCGACTCGAACGGCGAGCTCATCGACGACAACCCCAAGGAGGTCATCAACAACATCGACCTCAGCCCGCTGACCGTCGAGCTTCTCAAGGCCGACCTCCAGCAGGTCGTGAACAACCAGGAACGGGGCACCGGAAGGACGGCGTTCGCCGACTTCGGTCCCAACGTGGAGCTCGTCGGCGGGAAGACCGGTACCGGTGAGGTCATCAGCGCCCGCGGCGCCGCGGACTTCGAGGAAGTCGACAATGCCTGGTTCGTCGGTGTCGCACCGATCAACGATCCGAAGTATGTCGTGTCGGTCGTCGTCGAACGAGGCGGTTCCGGCGGTCAGATCGCGGCGCCGATCGCCCGACAGATCCTCCAATACCTGATGAACGGACCGGAGGGTGTCACCGAGCTCGCTCCCGGATTGGACGCGGACTGATGGCGCTGGATCACAGGGATTCGCCCCCGATCTCGCTGATGCACAGGGATTCGCCGATGAAGCCGGATCTCGTGCTCGTCCTCACGTACCTTGTGATCACGGCGTTCGGCTTGTTGATGGTCTACTCGGCGACCGCCCCCGGTCTTGAGGCACGTGGGCTCGACCCGACGCGCGAACTCAAGGAACAGGCGATCTTCGTCGTCATCGGATTCATCGTCTTCGGCATCGTTTCGGCGATCGACCTGACAGAGATCCGCGGATTCACCTCACCCATATACGTGATCTCGATCATGTTGCTCGTACTCGTGTTCGTGGTGGGCGACAGGGCAGGCGGTGCCCAGCGGTGGATCGACGTCGGGTTCCTGCGATTCCAACCATCCGAGGTCGCGAAGGTGGCCGTGATCCTGTCGCTTGCGTCGCTGCTTGCCGCAGTCGAGCCACCCTTGAAGTGGGTCAGCGTCCTCAAGGCCTTGCTTCTCGTGGCGCTCCCTGCGGGATTGATCTTCCTCCAGCCCGACCTCGGGACAATGCTCGTGTTTGCGTTCGTCGTCATCGCGATGCTCTACACCGCCGGTGCAACGATGCGCCAGCTTGCATTCATCGCGGTCGCGACGATCATCGCGACCGTCGGCGTGTTCCAACTCGATCTGATCAAGGACTACCAGGTCGATCGTCTGACGGCGTTCGTCGACCCCGGCGCCCACGAACTGAGCCTTTCGTACAACCAGGTCCAGTCGGAGATCGCGATCGGATCCGGCGGCATGTTCGGCAAGGGCCTCTTCGAGGGCTCCCAGACCAACTATCAATTCGTGCCGGTGCAGTCTTCCGACTTCATCTTCACTGCGGTCGGTGAACAGTTCGGATTCGTCGGCTCGGCCGTCGTGATCGGACTGTTTGCGATACTGCTGTGGCGTCTGCTCGTGATCGCCGTGGCCGCGCGCAACCGGTTCTCGTACCTTGTCACCATCGGCATCGCCGCGATGTTGGCGTTCCACATCTTCGTCAACATCGGCATGACTGTCCGGATCATGCCGGTGACCGGCCTCCCGTTGCCGTTCATGTCGTCGGGCGGCACGGTGTTCGTGGTCATGAGCGCTGCGCTCGCAATGGCGCATTCAGCATGGATCCGTCGACCACCGCTTCCCGGCGAGGAACGCTGAGGTTCTACGGCGCGATCGCCTCGACGTCGAGCTTCTGCTGTTCTGCTTCCTGTGGGTCGTAGCACCGTCGGCACCGTGCCTCGTAGGCATCCTGTGCGCCGAGGACGACCAACTCGTCGCTTTGCACCACCCGTTGGGTGAACAGCCCGGGTCCGCCACATCGGTGGCACACAGCCAGTGCTTTCGTGACGTACTCTGCCCGAAGCATGAGGCTCGGGATCGGCTCGAACGGACGACCGAGGTAGTCGAGGTCGAGCCCGGCGATGATCAGGTTCTTGCCTGCTCCTGCGAGCATCTCCGCAACTTCGACGAGGCCTTCGTCGAAGAACTGCGCCTCGTCGATTCCGATCACGACGGTTCGGTCCTCGACGGCCTTGAGGAGGTCCGCCGATGTGGTGACCGGGAGTGCTTGGGTGCTGAGCCGGGAGTGGCTCACGACCTCGCCGACGGCATAGCGTGTGTCTAGCGCCGGCTTGAACGTCTGCGTCGGCACGCGAGCCAAGTGGTAGCGGGTGACCCTGCGAATCAGCTCTTCGCTCTTGCCAGAAAACATGGGGCCGGAGATGACCTCGATCCAACCCTGATCCGCTCGTCGCTGCATGACGACGACACTATCAGCTTTCGATCCGATAGCTCCACGAGGCCTGACGCACCTTCCCGCCATCTGGGTCGCACGGCTGCGGCGTCGGTGCGATCGCCCGGATCGCTCTGTCGGACGAGCGATCCCGCCGCGACACCGGTCGAACCGGGCGGTTCGAGGTGGAAAGTGATATCCCCGATATCGACCGGTCCGGTAGTACTCTGTGGACCACACGCCACGCATTGTGGCCGTAAGGTTTCCGATCCAGGGACGGGGTATGACCGTCTTCCATCCGCTTGAGAGACAGCTGCAACACGTGGCCAGATTTCTCGCGACGGACCGACTCACGAGAGTTTTCCGTGAGTCGTACACCATCGCCCCGATGTCTCGGTTGACAGTAGGTCGACCAATTCGCCTCGCCGTGTCCATACGCGGCCTGAGCAGACATTGTCAGCGTTCCGGATCGGATCAAACACGTGCGCATCCTCAAGGATGCCCAAAGGAGTTGATCCATGGGACTCTTCAAGAAGAAGGCCCCCCGCATCGTCCGCAAGGGCGATGGAGCAGTCGAACGTACCGTCAAGACTGTCAACGGACAAGAATTCACGGTCGTTAAGCCGACCGCGCCGAAGCCGAAGTCCGGCGGCAACACCGCCACCAAGACCAAACAGCGCAAACCTCAGCAGAAACAGCGGGGAAAGCAGAACCAACGGTCGAACGGTCGCGGTCGATCCCAGAGCACGGCACGTCGCCGCCCGCCGATCGAGATCGTCGAGCCGCCCGAGACCGCCCGCAAGCAGATGTTGGTCCGCAAGAGTCCACATCAGACCCAGATCGTCGTCCTCGAGGGTCCCGTCCTCGTCGAGCACTACGTCGCGAGCTCCGACCGCAAGTCGCTCGTCGGCAACGTGTACATGGGCAAGGTCCGCAACGTCCTCCCCGGTATGGAGGCTGCGTTCATCGATTTCGGTGAGGGCAAGAATGGCGTGCTCTACGCGGGTGATGTGAACTACAGCGAGTTCGATCTGACCGGCAAGGGGAAGCGCATCGAGAACGCCCTGAAGCCCGGCGACGGTGTGCTCGTCCAGGTCGTCAAGGACGCGATGGGCCACAAGGGCGCCAGACTGACGAACCAGATCAGCCTCGCTGGACGCTATCTCGTGTTGGCGCCGAACGAGGATGTCCGTGGTATCTCGCGCAGACTGTCCGACGATGAGCGCCGTCGGCTGAGGGAGATCGTCGGAGACCTTCGCCCGAAGGGGACCGGGATCATCGTGCGGACCGCCGCCGAAGGCGCGACCCGTGAGGACATCAAGGGCGACATCGATCGTCTGAAGGCCGTGTGGGACAAGATCGACGCCGACCGCAAGACCGTGAACGCTCCCGAGCTGATCTACCAGGAGCCACCGCTGGTCATCCGCGTCATCCGTGAGCACTTCACCCGTGACTTCAAGCGTCTTCTGATCGATGATCCGGGTACACACAAGCAGGTGTTGGACTACCTCGAGGGCACCGAGGCTGATCTCGTCGAGCGCGTGAAGCTGTACGAGGACGAGCTGGCGTTGTTCGAGCGCTATCACGTCGAGGACCAGCTCCGCAAGGCGCTCGACCGCAAGGTGTGGCTGCCTTCGGGTGGTCATCTCGTCATCGACCGGACCGAGGCGCTGACCGTCATCGATGTCAACACCGGTCGGTTCGTCGGCTCGACGAACCTCGAGGAGACCGTCTTCCAGAACAACCTTGAGTCAGCAGAGGAGATCGCGCGCCAACTCCGTCTCCGGGACATCGGCGGGATCATCGTGATCGACTTCATCGACATGGAGGATCCCAAGAGCCAGGACGCGGTCCTGCTCCGGCTCCGTGAGCACCTGGCCAAGGACAAGACACGGACGCAGGTGTTCGAGGTTTCACACCTCGGGCTCGTCGAGATGACCCGCAAGAACGTCTCCGCCGGACTGCTCGAGTCCTTCTCGGAAACCTGCCCACACTGTGCCGGCCGTGGAGTTCTCCTCCACGAGGAGGCCGCCGCCACCGGCATCCCCGCCTACGACGCCGGCGCCATCGAAGAATCCGACGACGACTCGGACGAGTGACGGTGTAAGTCGCGTACCCTGGGTTCGCGGACACATATATGTATCCGCGAACCCAGGGTACGCGGACATCCGCAGATCGAGTGGTGTGTTAGGAGCGGTGGGTGCGCTGAGGCGGCCGGACGGCGGCCATGTCCACGGCGCCAGGGACGCGGCTGCA
>CAYTWC010000153.1:0-5289 GCA_964441975.1 uncultured Acidimicrobiaceae bacterium
TCGTCGGAGAGGTGCTGGATCGGCAGCTCGCCATTCGCATCGTGAGTGGGCGACGATTCTCGCTCCTCGACACCGAAGGAATCAAGATCCTCACCAGGTATTGAAGGGGCGCGGTCGACGTTCACGTCCGCTGCCCGCACACCCGGCGATATCCTCACAGTGGCCCTCTGATAGGGTGCCGATCACCACGGAAGGACCCATGAACCTCGCCGAAGCCCAAACCATTGCGGCCGAACACGCCCCGCACGACTACTACGTCAACTCGTACCGCGACATGGAGCGCATGTACCTGCCGGCGCTGTTCAAGACCGTGGAAGGCACTCCTCCGTCCCGAATTCTGGAAGTCGGACCGGGGTGGGGGACCACCGCCGTATGGCTCAAGTCAGAGGGCCACGATGTGACCGTGATGGATCTCATGCCGATCGGGACGTTCATGGCACCCGAGATGTGCGAGACATACGGCGTGAAGTACGTCCATCACGACATCGAGGATTCCGCGAATCCAGAAGGCGAAGATCTCGGTCAATTCGACCTGATCATCATGACGCAGGTGATTCCGCACCTGTCGTGGCGACCCGACCGAGCACTCCGGCACATCGCCAGCCTGCTCAAACCGGGTGCCGAATTCATCACCTCGGTGCTGGACGTGAGGAACTACCGCAAACTCGACAGCGCGTATGGCCACGACTGGCATGACGTGCCCGAATGGCACACCGTGGAGAAGTCAGAAGACATCGTCAAAGCGATGTACTCGAAGAAGATGTTCGCGTCGTTGCTCGCAACGAGCTTCTCCGACGTCACGATCTGGAAACCGAAGCGTTCGACCGTCCTGTTCGCACGAGCACGCGTGTGAACGAGTGTCCGGACGGATGACGATCAACGAAGCCGAGATCCAGGCAGGGCTCGCCCCGACACCGGGCTACCGCTACGCACGCCGAGTCGGCCCCCAGCTATTCGTCGCCGGACAGGTGCCTATGAGCGGAACTGGCGACATCGTGGGCGTTGACGACCCGAGGCAGCAAACCAACAGGTGTCTCGAGAACCTCGCGACCCTGCTCGACGTTCACGGATTCTCGAACAGCGACATCTGTCAGGTGACCATCCACGTCGTCGGTGGGCAGGAGAACCTGCGTGAAGCGTGGGCCGCCGTCGTCGAGTGGTTCGACGATGCGGTGCCACCAGCGACGCTCCTGGGAGCCAATCGCCTTGGCTACGCAGGTCAACTCGTCGAAGTGGACGCAGTCGTGATCGAGAGCAGCGGCATCGTCTGATCGAGTCTGTGGCCGGATACCCGACGACATTCACATTTGGATGAGGTGCCCATAATCCATGTTATGTAACATTGTGCTGTCATGCATTTGAACCGCACAATGAGGCATTGCTGCCCCACTCCCGGGTGTGGACGGTCCTACCGCTCGATTCTCAGGTGCTCGATGGTGAACGTGGCGAGGATCACGGCCACCACACCCACGAGCAGGACCACTCCGTCGAGTTGTGCGCCGACGACGACGAGCGCCACGATGCCGAGCGCACCGACAACTCGCTCCCATGCGATGAGCCGATAGGCCCGCCAGATCGCGACAGTGACGCCGAAGGCCATCAGGAGGAGGCCTCCGACGAGCATTGCGAGGAACGCCGTGGGTACGACGTCGGTGGGATGCAGTGAGATCTCCTCGAGTGCGACAGCAGACAGGATGATGCCAGCGACCATTGGGGCGTGAGCCCACGTGTAGACATCGCGGATATACCTCCCTCGCTCGCGGTCTCCCTCGACGCTCTCGCCCTTGTGTTCGAGGGAAGGTCCGACGCGATCGAAGTAGCCCCACCACAGAAGGCACGCGAACAGTCCGGAAGCAGTCAGGGCGACGAGGGTCGCCGTCGGGATGCCGACTCCGACCTCGAACGAGGCAACGACCGGCAGGCCGATCGCGACGATGACTTCACCGAGTGCGATGATGATGATCAGTCCGTGGCGTTCCGCCATGTGTCCGATCCGCACGATCCATTCGCCCGAGCCTGCCAACACCATGGCACATATCACGACGACCACCGTGAGGAGCCACAGCGCCAACCGTGCGTCGCCGGAGGTGGCGGCACCGCCGAGCAGCAACGCGATCGCGACGAGGTTCGGCAGGATCCAGCGAATCGCGGCTCGGAAGAATCCCTCCTCCCCTTGCGAGGACAGGATCTGAACGGCAAATCCCAGGAGCATGATCCCTGCGAGGCAGAAGGCGAACACAACGCCTCCCGTGTCCAACGCCGACGCCGTTGCGGCGGCCATCGGAATGCTCAGCACCGTGGCCACGAGGAAGACGCTGCGTACGGCACGCCCGTTCCCCGATACGGCGTTGGCAGCCCATGTCAGCTCCTGCCACGGGAGCCACAACAGGGCGAAGATGAGGGCTGCCTCCCCTACCCCGCCCCAGGTCGGATCGTGGATGAGGAGACCGACGAGCTGCGAGAACGCGAAGACATACGCAAGGTCGAAGAAGAGCTCCACGGGGTCTGCGGTGAAGTCTTCGGTCCGGACCGGGAGTGGAATGCCACGCATCAGGGCATCGTACCGTCACCGATGCGACCGTTCCCTCTACTCGTGAGAGGGAATCGTCCAGATCTCCGTTTGCCGACCGTGGAGCCACTCGATGGTTGTACCGTCGAACCACGCATCCTGTTCGAGCATGAAGTCAACCAATCGGTCACCCCACTCCGGCACGTCGGCTCGGGCCATGAGTTCGATCGAATATGCCGTGTCGGCGACCAGACGATGATCGCCGGCACCAGGGACCCCGTGCTGCTGGTCCCACATGCCGATCGTCATCCCGGCGCCGTGCCCTTGGAGTCCGATGCTGTGCGTGTAGATCAGCGCATCAAGGCCCCGGTCCGAGCACTCCCTGAGAGCTGAGGCGAGGATCTCGTTCCCGCTCCGTCCGACCCGGAACTGGGCCATGAGGATGTCCTGGACCTCGTTGGCGGCCCTCAGTCCGGCGGTGAGCCCAGCCGGGGGGTCTTCTTCTCCCGGCGTGAGGACGTAGGCGTGTTCTTGTTGGTCGGTGCACATGCCTTCGTGGACGATTCCGAAATCGACATGAAGGAGGTCGCCAGGGAGGATCGTGTTGTCGCTCCGGTCGGTGTGGCGTTGGATCGTGACCGACGGCTGGAACCACGAGTCGAGTCCGGCGTCATGGACCGTCTGGCGATACCACCAGACGAGATCATCGGTCGTCGTGACACCCGGTGTGATCGCTTCCCTGCTCAGACCGCGTCGGAGCACCGAGTGGGCGATCTCTGCAGCAACTTCGAGGGTCGCCCGCTCGCGTGGAAGCCGCGTTTCGAGCCATCGGATGCCGATCTCGTCGCCCGCGACGATCCGGTTGGTGAGGTGATCGGGGAGTGACTCGGACAGCCGATCCCTGAGCGTGGCCGTCAGGCCATCTGCGTGGGCCTGATGGGGCGACATGTCGACCGCGATGCTCGACGGATCGATCTCCTCGAGTAGCTCGGCGAGACGTTGCCACTGATCCGGCGTCTCGGACGGATCCCACACGGACGGGAACAGACCACCGACGGGATAGCGGGCAACTGCGTAGCGTCCCTCCCGGGTCAGAACGAGCATCGTGGTCCGCCTCGCTGAAAGCCACTCAGCGGGCAGCATCGACCGGAGAACCGAACCTTCGGCATACTCGCGACCGATGACCACCCAAGCGTCGATTTCGAGTTCTCTCAACAATGACGGAACGAGCGTATCGAGTCGGTCCTCGAGGAGTTGGTTGTGTCGGGCGGCACTCGATCTGAGATCGGTCAATGCTCCATACTCGTTCCGCTCGACGCGTTGGGTCTTCTCGAGATCATCCACATCGATGCGACGAGCGTGATGCAGGAGGTCAGACCGAGCAGTGGCAACGCCGACCACCAGTGGTTCGGAACATCGACGACTCCCCCGGCAAGCTGCGGGATCGCGAGCACGAGGAGACCGAGGCAGATCAACGCGACGGCTGTGCTGGCAATCACCACGACACGGATTGTGCGTCCCATGCGTTCCTCCAACCCCAAACCTACCAAGAAGGCCACAATCTGCAACCTTCTCAGGATGATCCCTCCGTGCCGGTCGGGTCTTCCGGGAGTGGCTGGATGACAGGGATGTTGCGGCGTCTTCTGCGCGCAGGGACGAGATCTCGCATGGCCTCAAGCCGACCGAAACACAGCAGCCGGTCTTCGGCCTGTAGGTCACGACTTCGGCGCGGATTCGGGATCACCGTCGTTCCGCGGGTCAGCGTGAGCACCGCAATGTCCTGGTCCGCGAATCCGGCCTCGATCGTCTGGCCGACCAACGCCGCACCTTCGCGTACCTGTATCTCAGCGACGCCGTAGCCGGTGCTGACTGTCAGACGTTGCCGAATGTCCAGCTCGGGGAATGCGACCTGGCTTGCGATGTAGTCGATCATCGCACCTGCAACATCCAGCTCTGTTGCGCCTTCGATCCCCTCGAGGCCGGGTGAACTGTTGACCTCCATGACCAACGGTCCGTCGTCGGACTCCAACATGTCAACGCCCGCGATGCGCAGACCCATGATCTGGGCTGCCTGAACAGCAACGCGTTGGGTCTCGTCATCGAGCTCCACGACCTCGGTGGTGCCACCTCGATGGACATTCGAACGGAACTCGTCGCCGACGGCTCGGCGGCGCATAGCGGCCACCACCCTGTCCCCCACCACGAGAGCGCGAAGGTCCTTTCCCTTCGATTCGGCGATGAACCTCTGGATGAGCACGTTCTCGCGTTTGGAGTGAAGCGTCTCGATGACCGCCTCGGCGACCTTGTTGTCGGGGGCGAGGATGACACCGATTCCTTGGGTCCCCTCGAGGAGTTTGATCACGACCGGCGCCCCGCCGACGCGTTCGATGGCGGGGAGCACATCGGCTCGGTCACGTACGAACATCGTCTGCGGTATCCCGACATCGTGCCGTGAGAGGATCTGGATCGAACGGAGTTTGTCCCGTGAGTTGGCGATTCCCGCCGCTGTGTTCGGCGTGTACACGTCCATCTGTTCGAACTGCCGCACGACGGCGAGGCCGTAGAACGTGATCGAGGCGCCGATGCGAGGGAGGACAGCGTCGAAGTCGTCGAGATGTTGACCGCGGTACTGGAAGTCGGGTTCGGTTCCGGACAGATCGATCGCAAAGCGGAGGGTGTTGAGAACCCGCACCTCGTGGCCGCGTTCTTTGGCTGCGATCACGAGTCGTTGGGTCGAGTAGGCGTTCGGTGCGCGAGAGAGGATTGCGAGTTTCACGACG
>CAYTWC010000154.1:0-5275 GCA_964441975.1 uncultured Acidimicrobiaceae bacterium
GCCAGAACCATGAAACCTCGGGCGTGGAAGATGGATGACCGTGCGCCTCACATGACCCCGGAGGAGTTCCGCAAGAACGGGTATGCGGTCATCGACTGGGTGGCGAACTACATGGAGCAGGTCGAGACGTACCCCGTGTTCTCCCAGGTCCAGCCCGGCGACATCGCTGCGATGCTCCCGGAGCACGCACCCCAAGAACCTGAGAATTTCGATGCCCTCCTCAAGGATCTCGATGACGTGGTCATGCCCGGAATCACGCATTGGCAGTCCCCGAATTGGTACGCGTACTTTCCCGCCAACACATCGCCGCCGTCGGTCCTCGCCGAGTTGGCCTCCGCGGGACTCGGTGTCCAGGGGATGCTGTGGTCGACATCTCCCGCGGTGACGGAGATCGAGTCGAGGGTGCTCGACTGGCTCGTCGACATGCTCGGTTTGCCGCAGGGATGGAAGTCATCGGGACCGGGTGGGGGAGTCATACAGATGAGTGCCTCCGATGCGACACACGCGGTGCTCGTTGTCGCCCGCAACCAGAACAAATCCAAGGGATACGCCGAGGACATGGTGGTCTACGTGTCCTCGCAGGCCCACTCGTCGATCGAGAAGGGGTGCACCGTCGCCGGCATCGGGCATTGCCGGAAGATTCCCGTCGACGAAGTGTTTGCGATGGATGTGACTGCGCTGAGGGCTTCGATCGAAGCCGATGTGTCGGCTGGTCTCGTCCCCATCGCTGTTGTCTCTGCCATCGGTACCACAGCGACCACGGCCGTCGATCCCGTGTCCGAGATCGTCGGTATCGCCGAAGAGTTCGATCTCTGGCACCACGTGGATGCCGCATACGCAGGAACGGCGATGCTGTGCGAGGAGTACCGCCGTCATCAAGACGGCATCGAAGGTGTCGACAGCTATACGTTCAATCCACACAAGTGGATGATGGTCAACTTCGACTGCAACGTCCTGTGGGTCGCTGACCGGTCGCCCCTCATCGACACGCTGAGCATCCTCCCTCCCTACCTCCGCAACACGGCCTCCGACAGCGGCGCCGTCATCGACTACCGGGACTGGCATGTACCGCTTGGTCGAAGATTCCGTGCTCTCAAGCTCTGGTGGGTGATCCGGAGCTATGGCGTCGACGGCCTCAGGGCGTTCGTGCGCAATCACATGGCCCTTGCCAACGAGCTGGCCGACCGGATCGATGCCGAAGACAGGCTGGAACTGTTCGCACCCCATCCCTTCGGGCTCGTCTGTTTCACCCATACCGATGGCAACGACGCGACCCGGGCACTCGCGGACGCGCTGAACGCGACAGGGTCTGTGGGAGTAACACCGTCCGAGATCGACGGCGTTGCGTTCATCCGCATTTCAATCGGCCAAACGGCCACCACCGCGCGACACGTCGACGCCCTCTGGGATCTGATAGACAGAAACTCCTGAACGCTCAACGCTCAACGCTGAACGCAAAGAAGAGACCCCCTCCCGAGAGGGGGTCTCTTCTCGTGCGGCGGACCCTGACTAGACGGTTGCGTCTTCGGGGACCTTGGTGAGTGGTGCATCAACCATCATGACCATCTCATCCTTGCCGCGTGCCACCCAGACCAGGCCGAGTCCGACGAGCCCGAAGGTGAGTCCGAGTCCGACGAGGAGTCCGGCGAGGCCCAGACCCATTTGCAGCGTGGAGTGGGTGACGGTTCCGACACCGAGTTCTGCCACCAGTGCGTGGGCTGTTCCTGTCCATGCAAGCCCTCGGACCTGACCGTCGAGCGGGTGCATCCGATCGAAGTCGGTCCAGTACCTGCCGTCGACGGGTACGTCGTACTCGCCGGCCTCGTAGACGACGCCGTTGTACTCGACGTCCTCGGTGAGCGTCACGGTCTGGGTTCCGTGAAGCGTGTGATAGGCAACGGTTGCCATCTGGTACATGTACTCAGAAGCTGTGTTGACCAGTGGATCGTTCGGATCCATGTCGGCGCTCTTGACCGGGTAGCCCCAGTCGACGGTGAGCAATGTCATGATCTCGTCGGCACCCTCAGTCGTGCCTCGATCGACGAGTTGCCCGTCTTCGTTGTAGTTGAGCGTGACGTTCTGTGCCTCGCTGAATGACTGAAGAGCCGTATAGCCGTCTTGGACCTGCATGTAGGCGTAGCCGCCGCCAAACAGGAAGGCGACCCCGATTACGGCAACAACTATGCCGAGTGTGCGGAGTCGAGTGGTCATGTCCCTTGCCTCGCTTTCTGCGAACCGATTGTGATGGTTTTCACAATCTCTTGTGATTCATTTCACAAACTAGCACGGGTGGCCACAGTTGTCTAGTAGCAAACTCAGAAACTTTGTATACCGCTAAGAGGTGTTCACGGAATGGCGCCCGCCTCAGATTCGAAGCGTGTGTGGGTATCGAAGCGGCGACAGGGAGGATCGACGTGCGAGAGGAGGGCCGCGCTCGAGGATCGCGGTATCGACTACGCAGCGGATCCCCGCTCGTCACGAAGCGTCGCGCCTCTCGCGTGACGATCAATCAGATCGAACTGACGACCCGTCCGTCCCGACAAGCGATCCCGGCACCTGACGCGTTGGGCTCCTTCAAACGCCCCAGCGGGTGAGCCACGACAAGAACTCGTCCCACCAGACCATCGCGTTCGGCTGCTTCTCTATCCAATGACCCTCGTCGGGGAAGTACACGAGCCTGGCGGGGACGCCCTTGTGTTTGAGGAGTCCGTAGAGCGCAAGTCCCTGGGTGACGACGACCCGGTAGTCGAGTTCGCCGTGGATGACGAGCGTTGGCGTCTCGATGTCGTGGGTGTGCGCCATCGGGGACCACCGTTGGACGGCGTCCATGTCCTCCCACGGCACGCCACCGATGGCCTTCTCCCGGCCCTCTGTGACATCAGATGCCCACTGACCGAGGAGATCGGTGACTCCGGCGTGGCAGATGGATGTCCGGTATCGGTTGGTCTGTGTGGTGATCCATGTGACGAGGTACCCGCCATACGATCCGCCTGCGACTGCCATACGGTCCGGGTCCACGAACCCGAGATCGATCATGTGGTCAGTTGTCGCTTCGATGTCCTGATATGGCATCTCCCCCCAGGCACCACGAATGGAGCGAGCGAACTCATCTCCGAACGACGACGACCCGTGGAAATTCACGGAGACCACGATGCGACCGTCAGCCGCCATCACCTGTGGGTTCCATCTCCAGTGCCAAGAGTCGGTCACCCCGTTGTGCGGACCGCCGTGGACGTTCTGGAGCAGCGGCCACCGTGTCCCACGCGTGAACCCGGGCGGTTCGATGACAAACGCCTGGATCAGTTTGCCTCGTGATCCCTCGACCCTGATCTCCTCCGCTGGCCGAAGGTCGAGATCCGAGAGCAGCTCTTCGTTGAATGTCGACACGGTCGACGTGTGTCCCCCCATCGTCACAGCGACCTCGGGTGGCTTGTGCATGGACTCGGTACGGTGCCAGAAGCAGTCATGGCCGACCCGGGGTCCGTGGTTCGAGCCGGCGTGCGTCACCGGCGCCGGTGTGCCTCCCTCAAGGCCGAGCGTGAACAAGCGCACATGACCTTCGTCCTCGGCGTGCAGCACGAGGGAATCGTCGTTGATGAATTCCCAACCACCCGCTGAGCGATCCCAGGTGCTCGTCAGAACTTCTTCTGTTTCCGTGCCGAGGTGGTGGGAGACGATGCGAACGAGGTCTGCGTAGTACGCGTGTTCGTATGCAGCGCCATATACGAGCGTCGACCCGTCGGGGGAGAAGCGCGGTCGAGTGTGCCGCACCGCCTCGCCGGTCGAGAGTCGGGTGACAGGTCCCCCGTCCGATGGGACCGAATGCAGCAGGAATTTGGGATGGTCCCATTGCGGTTCGCCGACGTCCAACGTGAAGACGATCTGATCTCCGTCGGGCGAAACGGCGAACGCACTGCCAACCTCGTCGAGAGCGATGAGTGTCGAGATATCCGGAGTGAGGTCGGTTGTCTCGCCGCTGTCGATGTCGATTCTGAACAGATGTTCGACAGTTTCTCCCGCCAGCCACTTCTTCCAGTATCGATAGAACCGATCCTCCGTTCGCACGGGCAACGTCTTGTCCTTCCGCTCCCGTTGCGCAGTCGCCGTTGCCTCGACGGAAAGGCTGTTCCGGTAGAGGGGAACGGCAGCTATCAGGGCATCCTCACCCGGGAGCCAGTGCATCGCCGTGACACCCTTTGGAAGATCGGTGATCGACGTGAGTCCGCCACCGTCGGCGTCCATGATGTGGATCTGTTTCGGGTCGTCCTTCGACGGTGTGGCAAGAAACGCGATCCGAGAACCATCCGGAGACGGCGCGGGTGATGATGCGTCGATTCCGCGATCCGTGAGCGCAACGGTCAAGCCGTCCCGATCGATCCGGTAGAGGACGCTGGTCGCCTTGGCATCGTCGTGATAATCGACAACCGGCACGACGACGGCGGTGGTCCCGGCGATGTGTTCGGGTTGCCCGACCCTCCTCAGATTCCACAGGTCTTCAGGCGTGATCGGTCGAGTGATGTCCTTCTCCCAGTCGGTTGCACCAAGAATGGCACAAACTCGGACACCACATCATCGATCCGACCTATGCGCTGTTGCCCGCGTCGTCGTGACGATCGGCGTTGCGGATCAAGCCGATCAGGAGGCCGTCCGATACCGCCGTCCAGGAGGCGTCGATGATGTTCTGGTGGACGCCGACCGATCCCCAGGAACTCTCGGCATCCGAGTGCTGTGTGATGACACGCACGCGGGCGCTCGATCCATCCGAACTGTCGAGGTCTCGGACGCGGTAGTCGGTCAGCTTGATTCCGGTGACCTCGGGATACCGGTCGACGAGTCCCGCGCGCAGCGCACGATCGAGTGCGGACACCGGGCCGTCGCCCTCGCGTGTGGAAACGATGCGCTCGCCGTCGACGACGACCTTCACCGTGGCCTCGGCGAACACTTCACCGCCGCGGTTCTCGACGAACACGCGATACGACTCGAGTTCATAGAAGCCCTGCCGCCAGCCCGACGCTTCCCGAGCGAGGAGCTCGAACGAGCCGTCCGCGGTCTCGTAGGAGTATCCGAGGTGCTCACGTTCTTTGATTGTGTCGACGACTTCCTGCGCCTGGTCCGACGTCAGTTCGACTCCGTTCATCTCTTCGGCTTTGGCGAGGACGGTCGATCGGCCCGCGAGCTCGGAAACGACCACGCGCGTCCTGTTGCCGATACTCGCCGGCGACATGTGTTCATACGCATCGGGCTTCCGTGCGAGTGCCGACGTGTGGAGCCCGGC
>CAYTWC010000155.1:0-3615 GCA_964441975.1 uncultured Acidimicrobiaceae bacterium
CATCGTCTCGGGACGGGAGGCTTCGCCGATGACCATGCCTTCGTACACCTCAACGACCGGCCCTATGAACAGCTCGCCACGTTTCTGGAGGTTGTCGAGGGCGAAACCACTCGACGTGCCCCGTCGATCCGCAACCATGGCTCCACCATGGCGATGGGGCAGTTCACCGACCCAAGGGATCCATCCCTCATGGCGCATGTTCACCAGAGCCGTTCCGCGGGTGATCGTCAGCAAGTGAGTGCGCAGACCCAAGAGTCCACGCGACGGTGCGTTGAAGGTGAGAATGGTTCGGCCGTTCTCGCCCGGGAGCAGCTTTTCGATCCGTCCCTTTCTCGGCGCGACCGCCTGTGTGACGGATCCCACGTACTCGTCGGGGACATCCACGGTGACCGTCTCGACCGGTTCGTGTTCGACACCGTCGATCACTTTGACGATCACCTCGGGGCGTGAGACCTGGAGTTCGAACCCCTCGCGACGCATCGATTCGATGAGAACCGCAAGCTGGAGTTCGCCTCTGCCCGCGACTTCGATCACTTCCGGTGATGACGTTTCACCGATCTGGATCGAGACGTTGCCGAGCACTTCACGGTCGAGCCGTTCGCGGATCTGGCGTGACGTGACGTAGGTGCCCTCGGTTCCGGCGAGTGGCGAGGTATTGACGCCGAACGTCATCCGGAGGACCGGCTCGTCGACCTCAAGTCGTGGGAGCGGTATCGGCTTCTCCGGATCGGCGAACGTGTCACCGATCTGGACCTCCGGGAAGCCAGCGAGGACGAACAGGTCGCCCGCCGTCCGTTCCTCGACGTCGGCCCTGCCGAGTTCGGCGAAGCCCATCAGCTGACCGAGCTTCCTGTTGATCGGTTCCGTTCCCTCCGACTGCAACAGGGTCACCTGTGCGCCGGCCTGCATGGTCCCCTGTATGACTCGGCCGACGGCGAGCCTACCGAGGTAGTCACTCGCGTCGAGGCTGGTCACGAGTGCTTGCAGCGGAGCGCCGGGGTCACCTGTCGGGGCGGGAACGGCGTCGAGGATCGCCTCGAGAATCGGCGCAAGACTGTCCTGCGGCGTCGGCACCCCGATTCCGGCGACCGCAATTCCTTCGCGTGCGATGGCCGACACGATCGGGAACTCGATCTGGTCCTCAGCGGCGTCGAGGTCGAAGAACAGCTCATAGATCTCGTCGACGACCTCCTTGGTCCGTGCATCCGACCGGTCGACCTTGTTGACGACCACGACGACGGGGAGTGACCTTGCGAGAGCCTTGGAAAGCACGTACCTGGTTTGGGGCATCGGACCTTCGGCCGCGTCGACGAGAAGGAGCACCCCGTCGACGAGCGTGAGTGCGCGTTCCACCTCTCCTCCGAAGTCGGCGTGTCCGGGGGTGTCGACCAGATTGATCTTCGTGCCCCGCCATTCGATCGAAGCGGCTTTGGCGAGGATCGTGATCCCACGTTCGCGCTCCTGATCGTTGGAATCCATGACGCGCTCGACCGGGGTCTCATGGTCGGCAAAGACTCCGGCGGCGTGGAGCAGTCCGTCGACAAGAGTCGTCTTGCCGTGGTCGACGTGCGCGATGAGCGCGACATTACGGAGGGGCTGGGAGGGCATGGCGTGAGGGTACCGCTGGGAGAGGAAACGTCGCCCTGCGGAGTCCGGATAGTTCCTGCGTGTTTGTCCATCGGACACAAATTTCATGCGTGCGTAGCATCAGGCTCAGCGGCAACTCTGGGAGCGATAGCGTCGTGAGACGAAACGGACTGATAGCCGCCTTCTTGTCGGCACTCATCCCGGGCCTCGGTCAGGGGTATCTCGGGCGTTGGAAACGCGCCCTGGCGTTCGCCTCTCCGATCCTGTTCGGCCTCGTCGCCGGCCTTTGGGTGATCGACATCGACACGTTCGATCTGATCGGATACGCGGTCCGGCCGGTCGTCCTCAGAACCATCCTGATCGTCAATCTCGGCATCGTGATCTGGCGGATTCTTGCCATCACCGATGCCTTCGCAACGTCGGGCTCACGCAGGACATGGTGGAGCGTGGCGGTCGTCGTCATCTTGAGTGCAGCGGTTGCTGCTCCGCACGTCATCGTCACCCAATACACCCTCGACGGTGCGCATGCGCTCGATGAGATCTTCGTTGCTGAAGGCGAAGAGGTCACCCCCGTATTCATACCGGAGCCCGACGACCCATTCGCCGATGACGAGATCCTGCCCGAGGTTGCGGATCCGAAACTGGTCGTGTCGCGGTACGACAATCGACCGGATCTCGGCATGATCTTCCAACCGGGTGTCGGTGATCCCGATGCGGTGGCGAATTCGTTGCGATACACGGCGTCTCGGGATCGCTCGTTGACCGACCGACTCGGTAGCGATGCTGACGGCGTCGAGCGGATAACGATCCTGCTGGTCGGTGGCGATGGGGGACCGGGGCGCTCGGGGAATCGAGCCGACTCGATCAACGTCGTGACGATGAATGTCGAAACCGGTAAGGCCGCGGTGTTCGGGATTCCGCGCAACATGACCCATGTCGCGCTGCCGGACGCGTGGTCCACTGCCTTCGTCGAACTCGAACAGCAACTGACGCCCTGGGAGGAACGTCGGCAATGGACGGACGCCGACGGTGACGGCGAACCGGATCAGTTCGAACCGTGCCATTGCTTCCCCGATCAGATCAATGCCATCTATCCGTTCACCCGAGGGTGGACGGACACGTATCCGGATGAGCGGGATCCCGGTCTTGCTGCGTTGCGCGACGTCCTCGAGATCATGCTCGACCTTGAGATCGACTACTACGCATTCGTGAACATGAACGGGTTCGTGAATGTCGTCAACGCCCTCGGCGGTGTCAACGTGTATGTGACACGCCCGGTCACGATCGAAATGTCGCCTGCAAAGGAGGGCGATGAATGGCACACGGTCTCGGTCGGAACCGGCTGGCGAAGGCTGGACGGCCTCGACGCCCTCGGCTATGTCAGGGAGAGGAGATCGAGCAGCGACTACACGCGGATGGAGCGACAGCGCTGTCTCCTCAAGGCCGTTGCTGCGAAGGCGACCCCGTCTCTGGTGCTGAGTCGCTTCTCTCGGCTCGCCAACGCAATGTCGTCGAGCGTCAAGACCGACATCGACGTCGCGTACTTGCCGACACTTCTCGAATACGTCGCGTCGCTCGACTTCGATGACATCGCAACGGTCGGCTTCGTGCCCCCGTACTACACGCCCGTCGTCGATCATCGGGGAAAACCGACGCCCGACCTTCAGCGGATCCGGGCGATGGTCACGTACGCACTCAACGCCGACGAGACCACGTCGTTCGACACCGGAGCAGAATCCGAATGCCGAGTCTGATGGACGAAGCCCTCGATGTCGCTAGTTTTCAGCGGGAGGCATTGGGGGTGTGACGCATGGCGACGACGGCTGACGGCGAACTGCTCGTTGCCTCGCGGTCGCGTAACCCGTGGATCGCTGCTGTGCTCAGTGTGCTCGTGCCCGGTCTGGGTCACGTGTATTGCAGGCGGTACGTAGCCGCTGCGCTCTGGTTCGCCCCGGTGGCCGTCGTCGCTGCGGTAGCGGTTGTGATGTCCCCCGACCTGCGAGACATCGCAAATGCCGCGTTGTCCCC
>CAYTWC010000155.1:3625-5274 GCA_964441975.1 uncultured Acidimicrobiaceae bacterium
ACCGTTCTCTGGACGGTGTTTGCGACCAACATCGCGACTGCAGTATGGAGAATCGGGTGTGCGATCGATGCGTATCGCGTCGCCGGTGGGTTCGAACCGGCGTGGGCAACGGCGTTCGCGGCCGTCGGATTCATCGTGCTGATCGGTGTCATCGCCGTGCCCCACTACTTCTTCGGCGATCTGACCTACAACGCTGTCCGTCTCCTTGACATCGCATTCGATGACGGCAGCGGCAGGCCGGAGACACCCGTGATACCAATCGGAACCGACGCCGACATCGTTCCCGATCCCGTGGTGACCACCTATGAGGTCGACACTGTTTCCGAGACCCGCATGCGCGGCCGGATCTACGAAGAAGGGTTCGGCGACCCCGACGCTGTGGCGGCATGGGAGGCGGAAGTCGCTGCCCGCCAAGAGGCATCACGGCCGAGTCCGTTCCTTCCGTTCACAGAGCGGGTCGGAAGCGACCGAGTGACAATCCTGCTCGCCGGTGGCGACGCGGGTCCCGGCCGAGGTGGCCTGCGCACCGACACCATGATCGTCGCCACCATCGACCCCGCGACCGGAAAGGCCGCGTTGTTCGGGTTTCCACGCAACTTCGGACGGATGCCGCTCCCTGACCGATGGTCGAAGGCTTTCGTCGACCTCCAACTCTCCATGGTGGCCCGTGCACAGGCCGCGAGCGGAACCACGACGACGCTACCCGCCGATGGCACCACCCCGACGACGATTCCCTTCGTGAGTTGTGAGTGCTTCCCAGAACAGCTCAACGCCTTGTATCCGTTCACCCGCAAGTGGACAGGGACGTATCCCGACGAGGTGGACCCGGGAATGGCGGCACTGCGCGATGTGCTTTCCGTCGCCACGGGTCTGCGGATCGACTACTACGCCCTTGTGGACATGGCAGCATTCGTCGATCTCGTCTCTGCTATCGGGGGCGTCGATGTCTATGTGCAGGAACCCCTCCAGTCAGAGGTCTCACCACCGAGGGAGGGTGATCCATGGGCGAAGGTCGACGTCGACGTCGGATGGCACCATCTCGACGGGCCGGAGGCTCTTGCGTATGTCCGCGCACGTCATGGCTCGAGCGACTATGTGCGGATGCAGCGACAGCGGTGCCTGCTGCGCGCGGTCGCCTCGAAGTCGGATCCGTTCACGTTGTTGCGAGGATTCGGCGACATCGTCCACGCACTCGAGGGATCGTTGGTCACCGACATTCCGATCTCGTTCGCTCCTGACCTCCTGTCCATGGCTGCGGATCTTGACTTCGATGACGTGGAGACGTTCGGTTTCCAGCCCGGGTATTACGCGCCGGGATGGGACGACTTCAACCACCCGGTTCCCGACGTCGATCGCATTCGGGCAAAGGTCTCGTCGGTCATCAACGATCAGGCCCCAGGTTCGGAGGCGTCGACCGCAGACGAACCGAGTGAGTGCGACGGCGAATCGTGATCCGCCCAGCTGCGCGTAACGGTGCAGCGGCTGCCACGCCTGCCCACTAGATTCGCCCCGTGCCGATCACCGCTCGCAACCTCATGTTCGTGTTCGCTGGTGGCGCGGTCGGGACCGCCCTGCGATGGGGCGTGGGGGTCGCTGCGGAATCGGTCGGCCTCGGATCGCTCGGAGCGATCATCGCGGTGAACACCGCT
>CAYTWC010000156.1:0-5270 GCA_964441975.1 uncultured Acidimicrobiaceae bacterium
GCATCGTACACTGGACGGTTGATGCGCGAACGAGACCAGTCAGTCCTCAACGAAATCCTCCCTCCCGAGGAACGGGCGATCGAAGCGGTCGTTGCCCGCTATCAACGAGTCGCCCCCGCTGTCACCCGATTCGCGCGGTCGCTGGCGGGGAACGATGAGCTTCAGGTCCGACTCGGTACCCAGGCGACGTCCACCCCCGACACGATCATCCTCGACCCGGGTGCCTTCCAGACGGCCTATGCACGCTCTGCACCGGTTACGCCTTCAGAGGTAGCCCTGACGTCAGCTCTCCACGAGGTCATCCACTTGATCGCCACCGACCTCGACGACGAACGGCCGATTCCGAAGGAGTGGCTTGCGTTCGTCGAGGAACCGGAACAGGGCGAGGACGCTGAAACAGACGAAGGCCCGATGGTTCCGCTCGGTCTGTTCCAGTTCGGCGAGATGGATGACGACATGGTCAGGCCCGATGTCGAAGAGGACGACCTCGATCTCGACGACGGCCCGTCCGCTGAGGAAGGCGTTGTGTCCGTGCTCGAAGCGCTGAATCACATCGGAGGTCCCGCCGCCGAGGCGCTGTTCCTCGCTGTTGAGGACGCCCGTCAGGAGCGGATCCACTTCGATGCGTACCCCGGTGCTGGGTCCGTTCTCAAGGACCTGTATCGAACCTCCGTCGGTCATGCGATGGGCCAGGCCCGACCCCTCGGTCAGTTCGCACTCGCGTGCTTCATGATCGTCGGCGGACACGAGGAACGGAATGTCATCCAGCGTCGTCTCGAACCAAATGTCGCTCTTGCCATCGACGACGCGATCGGCTTCATAGACCCGGTCTTCGATGTCGACGACGCATGGTCCGTCGGCACCATCGCACTGCAACTCCTGTCGGTCGCCAAGATGCACAACCTCGTCCAAGAGGGCGCCGGGACGACCAGCCAGCACAAGAAGCTCGAAGCCGAGGCGGATGGCGCATCCATCTCGAACACCGTCGATGCCGTGCGGCTGGTCACCCCGTCACTCGCCGATCGAGAGTCCTACGAACAGACGCGACAGGCTGCACAGGCTGTTTCAGCACAGGACGGAATCAAGGGCGAAGCCGACCAGGCCGGCGATCCAGCGACCGACCAGATCATGAAGGTGTCGACGGCACCCACGGTGTTCCTACCGACAGGTCAGGGTGGGAAGCTGCTCGTCACGGACCTCCCGATCGGATTCGCCGAATTCGCCCCTCAGGGACGCGAGATGTTGACGAAGGCAGGTGCCGACTGGGGCGTCGCCCAGCACCGTGTCTCGGGTGAACTGTATCCGCTGTTCCTCGCGAACCAACGACGAGGACTTCGGTCAGGGTTCGACGCCGGAGACCTGTCGCCGTACACCCCTCTGCTGCTCGGCGCCGGTCTCTACGAGCGGATGTTCGAACGTCGCGACCTCCCGAGCCGACGTTCGTATGCCGTCAGCCTCCTCGTCGACGGGTCGGCGTCGATGCTCCAACCGAGAGCGACCGGCGGTGGACGGAAGTCGCCGTGGGCAATGGCTGCCGCCCTGTTGGGGGCGTGGACCCTCGCACAGCTTGCCGATGAGCTGCAGATCGACTTCGAGATCGCCATCTTCAACCGTTCGTTCGCAGCTCAACGGGATGACACCGAACAGTCCTACCGCGACGTGCGTGCGAAGGCGACTGCCGGGCTGCGCCAGTCACAGGGCGGCAACGCCGAACGGTTGACGCGCACGGTGAACCACTACCTCGTGAAACCTTTCAACGCCCGGTGGCGCACGACCGAAGACATTCTCGCCGGACTGTTCTACACCGCAGCTGCCCCACAGGACGCCGCACGGGAAGCTCGAAAGGACCCTGCCACCGCTCCCCCGGTCTCCATGTTCGACAAGGCCGCCAACGTCGACGAATTCAATGTTGCCCATGCGGCCGAACGACTTGCCGCCCAGAAAGCCTCGCACCGGATCATGGTGGTTCTTGCCGACGGTATGACCCGAGGCTCGGTCCAGGCACTCGCCGACACCGTCGAAAGCGTCGAACACGCCGGCGCCACGGTTCTCGGCATCGGTGTCGGCGACGACACCGTGCGCTCCGCGTACTCGCGGGCCGAGGTTGTCGAGCATCCCCTCGACCTCGCCGCCGCGATGGTCGACGGTGTTCGCTCGACGCTGTACAAGACGATCGCCGCCTCGGGGTCCGATGTCTGGTGGGTCAACGCCGGCGAGCGGGTCCTTGAGGACATGAACGAACCACTCGCCATCCCATGAACCTTCACCACAAAGCGCGGGCATCGACCCGTCACACCGGCAATCGAAACAAGATCACCATGCAATCACAGGAGCAGACCAATGGCTGAAACCGTCGTCTTCGTCGACCCGTCCGGAACCGGACCCGACGTCGAACTACCCGTTGCCGTCCTCGCCGACGACCTACCCGACAAGGAGTCCCGGCTCGATCACATACCGACCGAGGACCCGTTCTATGTAGATCTCGGTATGCAGTACAAACTGGCGAGGCTCGAGGAGATCCGCAGGAGTCATTTCACGGACTCACCCCTTCATCTCGCACTCCGCGGGCACATGGGTACCGGAAAGGACCACGATCTCGAGCAGTTTGCCGCCAAGCTCAAGACGCCGTACTACCGGATTCCGCTCACCGGCGAGGTCCGTGACATCACGCTCATCGGTTCGGTCAAGCTCCATGGCGATGGCAAGGGCGGGACCGAGAGCCGCTGGCAGGACGGCGACATCACACGCGCACTGCGTGGCCCGTCGATCGTCAACCTCTCCGAGTTGAACGCTGCAGGTGCCGAAACGCTGTTCGCGCTCCATGGTCTGCTCGACCGGCACCGGGCGCTCGAACTCCAGACCGGCGAGATGGTGCGGCTCCGCGACGACGTCAGGATCTTCGGGACCCTCAACCCGACCGATCTGCGCGACTATGCCGGAACCCAGACCCTGAACAAGGCGTTCGCCGACCGTTGGATCATCTGGGAGAAGTCGTTCCCGGGCGAGGACGAGCTTGCAACGATGCTCGAGCGACGGCACCCCGACCTCGACGCCGAAGTCCGGACCCTGCTGACGAAGCTCGCCGTGGAGATCAACACATCGTTCTCCGCCGGTGATTCCAGGACCCGCGTCGAGACCCCGATGTCCTTGCGTACGGTCCTCGACCGGTATCCCGCCGGCCTGCGGATGTACGCCGACGCAGAGGACCCGATGCGACGGGCGTGGGATGAGTTCGTACTCCCCCACATCGACCAGTACGACAGGGACCACTACGAGACGGTGTGGTCAGCCGTCGTGCGCAAGGGCCCGAGCGGCGACCCTTTCGGCGGCTGAGCCGGTGAGTTAGATTCCGACCATGCACGTGACGCGGCTTGAGCACGCAACCCAGATCATCGAACACGACGGGGCGCGGCTCGTAGTCGATCCCGGCATGTTCTCATCGTTCGAAACGTCGCCGACGGACGTTGCGGGAATCGTCATCACCCACGAACATCAGGATCACTGGCAGCCGAACAATGTCCGTGCGATCTTGGCCGCGAACCCGTCCGCGACCGTCGTCGGTACGGGGGCCGTCGCAGCCTCGGTCGACGACATCGAAGTCATCCCCGTGCTGCCGCAGGGCTCGATCGACCTGGAGCCATTCCGACTCACGTTCTTTGGGGGCCAGCACGCGATCATTCATGAATCGATACCGGTCATCGACAACATCGGAGTCCTCGTCAACCACACGTATTTCTACGGTGGGGATTCACTCGAACCACCCGGTGTCCCCGTCACGACACTCGCGGTCCCGACCAGCGCTCCCTGGATGAAGCTCGGCGAGATGATGGACTACGTCCTCGCCGTCGCACCGACCACGACTTTCGCGGTCCATGACATGGTGAACTCGTCCTTCGGGAACTCGATGGCGAACGCCCGTCTTGAGTGGGCAACGAACGAGGCAGGCGGATCACACCACCACATCGATGTCGGCGACTCGCTCGCTGTCTGAGTGCGCGGGTAGCGGCGCCATATCCCGTGAAAGGCATCTGGTTCGACCGTCGGTACACTTGCCATCATGCCTTCATTTGACATTGTTTCTCAGGTTGATATGCAAGAGGTTCGGAATGCGGTCGATCAGGCGTCCCGCGAGATCGTGAACCGATACGACTTCAAGGGCACGAACACCACCGTCGTCCTCAACGACGAAGGAATTCGTATCGATGCCGACTCCGACGGACGTGCCGAGGCGGCGATCGACGTGCTGAAGGGCAAACTCGTCAAGCGGAACGTTTCGCTCAAATCGATCTCCGGTGGAGAGCTCAAGCCGATCGGTGGCGGACGCACCGAGGCACGATTCACCCTCAACGAGGGGATCCCTCAGGATGCAGCCAAAGAGCTCGTCAAGGAGATCAAGGACATGAAGCTGAAGGTCCAGGCAGCCGTCCAAGGGGATCAGGTCCGCATCACCGGGAAGAAGCGGGACGACCTGCAACAGGTCATCGCTGCTGTCAAGGGCCTCGACTTCCGCCTCCCACTCCAGTACATCAACTTCAGGGACTGATCACCCTCCCCTGGGGGCATCGACGGCTCGCGCCGCACCTGCCTCGCCTGACACGCTGGACCGGAACGAGTGGGCCGCCATCGTGGCGAACACACCGACCGCCCCGATGTACCCGACCATGAGAACGAGAGCGGGAATCGGTGCGGACCAGTCCGCACTCCAGAACAGACGGAATCCGCCGCCGGACCCGACTCCGTAGCGCTCGAGGTAGACGAAGAACGCAATGACGTGAGCACCGACGAACAGCGCAGCCAACGGGCGCCGAGATCCCAATACGGCCGCCGATCGAGATGACCTCCCGATCGAAAGGCCCAGGACGATCGGAACGCCGACCGCAAGCGGGAGCGAATATCGTCCTTGCCAGAACCCCGGTCGAGATCCAGCCTCGACCAACTCGAAGGCGACGAACGTAGCCAGTATCGCGATGACCGTCGCTCCAGCGGTCAGGATTGCACGAACACGTCGATCGAGGACCGCAACCGCGACAAGACCCCCGATTCCCAGCGTCCAAAGGATGACGACAAGCGTCGGTACGGGTGTGTCGAGCCACCCGAAGTTCCCGATCATCTGAACGACGATCGTGTCGTATGTGTTGCCGAGCGTCCTCGTGATCGTGGATGCGATGCCCGGGGATGCTTCACCGCCGCCGGCGCGCGACAGACTGTCGACGGCGTACAACCACGCGAGCTGAAGCGCGAGTGCAACGCCTATCGCCGCGCCCCACGCC